>NZ_JBZVGZ010000011.1:0-103861 GCF_058630335.1 Halorubrum sp. SD41 | reverse complement strand
CGCCGCCCCGCGCGCCGGCCGGACGGGGGAGGCCGGCCGCCGGCCCGGCGCGGCCTGGAGTCCCGGGGGCCGACCTCGCGCGCGCGACTCGCGGCCTGTCGGCCGCTCGTCGGCACGCGCCACCGCGGAACAACGGAGATGACCAGATCGGTCCTTACCGGCAGCCGCAGAGCGCTTCAGGCCCTTTATACGGGTGACCGGGCTACGCTCCGGCGATGACCCGAGACCGGATCGGCGAGTACGACGCCTTGGTCCTCGTCTCGCTCGTCTGGTTCCTCGGGAAGTTCGTCCGGTACCTCTTCCCGCCGCTGTTCGAGTCGATACAGGGCGCTTACGGCGTGAGCAACGCCACCGTCGGGACCGCCTTCACCGGCTTCATGCTCGTGTACGCCCTCCTCCAGTTCCCGAGCGGCGCGGTCGCGGACCGGCTCGGTCCGGTCCGGGTGATCGTCGCGGGCGCGCTCGTCGCCGGCGCGGGGTCGCTCGCGGTCGTCTTCGACGCGCCCTTCGCCGCGTTAGTCGCCGCGATGCTCGTCATCGGGGCCGGCACCGGCGTCCACAAGACGGTCTCGGTGCGGCTGATCGCCCGCGTCTACCCCGCCCGCACCGGGCGGATGCTCGGCGCGCACGACACGCTCGGCGCGATGGGCGGCGTCGCAGCACCCGCGGTCGTCGTCGCCGTCCTCTCCGCACCGCCCGCGCTCGCGGCCGTCCTCGCCCGGTTGCCCGGCGCCGACTGGCGCGCCCCGTTCCTCCTCACCGGCGTCCTCGCGGTCGGCCTCGCGGCCGCGACCGCGGTCCGGCTCTCCGGCTCGCCCGCGGCGGCCGGCTCGACCGAGGGGGACGGGCCCGACCCCGACACGCGCGAGTACCTCCGGCTGTTCCGGAACCCCCGGTTCTCGGCGTTCGTGCTGGTGGCCGTCGGGTTCTCGTTCGCGCACAACGGGCTCGTCGCGTTCCTCCCGCTGTACCTCTCGGAGGCCGCCGACCTCGCCACGTCGACCGCGAACCTCCTCTACTCGCTCGTGTTCGCGGTGACGTTCGTTCAGCTGGTCACCGGCGACCTCTCGGACCGCGTCGGGCGGTTCCCCGTGATGGTCGGCACGCTCGGGCTGGCGGCCGCGGCGCTCGCCGCGCTCATCTCGCTCCCGAGCCTCGGGCTCGGCGCCGTCGCGGCCGCGGTCGTCGTCGCACTCTTCGGCCTCGGCTCGCACGGGTTCCAGCCGGTGCGCAGCGCCTACCTGATGGAGCTGCTCCCCGAGCGCCTCGCGGGCGGCGGGCTCGGCGTCGTCCGGACGCTGCTCATGGGCGCCGGCGCGCTCGCGCCGAGCGCGGTCGGCATCGTCGCCGATGCGGTCGGCTTCCGGCCGGCGTTCGCGCTGCTCGCCGGCTCGATGGGGCTGGCGGCGGTCGTCGCCGCCGGGCTCTGGCTGACGGAGTAACGGGTCGGCGGCCCTCCCGCGGCGCCGGCGCTCAGTCGAGGCTCCCGGGCTCGAACGTCTCGGGGTCGAACTCGTGCTCTCGGAGGCGGTCGGCGTCGACGGCCCGCAACACGGACTCGTTCGTCGCTTCGAGGACGACCGGCGGGGCGACGCCCGCCTCGGCCGCCTCGACCCACCGGCCCACGCAGAGGCACCAGCGGTCGCCCGGCTCCAGCCCGGGGAAGTCGAACTCGGGGCGGGGGGTTATCAGGTCGTTGCCCCGGTCCCGGCTGTACCGCAGGAAATCGGCCGTCACGACCGCACAGAGCGTGTGCTCGCCGACGTCGCCGTCGACGTCGCGGCAGCGCCCGTCGCGGAGGTAGCCGGTCGTCGGCTCGCCGCCGCAGGGCGCGAGTTCGCCGCCGAACACGTTTCGGTCCCCGGGCTCGCCGTCGGCGTCGTCGATCGACATGGTACGGGGTTCGGCCGCCGACGGCATAAGCGACCGGCGGGTCGCCGCGCGCCGGCCGTCGGGCGTTCGGCCGGCGGTATAAGTGCCGCGCCGTCGAACGGTCGCGTCATGAGCCGGAACGACGAGGTCGCGACGCGGCTGGAGGAGTTCGCCGACCTCCTCGAGGCGACGGGCGTCGAGTACAAGCCGACCGCCTACCGACGGGCGGCCGAGAACGTCCGCGACCACCCCGCGCCGATCGAGGGGCTCGCGGCCGACGGCGAGGACGCGGTCGCCGAGATCGACCGCGTCGGCGACGCCATCGCCGCGAAGATCGTCGAGTACGTGGAGACCGGGGAGATCGAGGAGCTGACCGAGCTGCGCGAGGAACTCCCGGTCGACATGGCGGGGCTGACCGCGGTGGAGGGCGTCGGCCCGAAGACGGTCGGGTCGCTGTACGACGCGCTCGGGGTCTCCGACCTCGACGAGCTGGAGGCCGCCGCGGAGGCGGGCGAGATTCGGGAGGTGTCGGGCTTCGGCGCGAAGACCGAACAGAACATCCTCGACAACATTCCGTTCGCCCGAGAGGCCCGCGAGCGCACCCGCCTCGGCGACGCCCGGCCGCTCGCGGACGACGCGCTCGCGTACCTCGCCGCGCTCGACCCCGTCGAGTCCGCCGAGGTGTGCGGGTCGATCCGGCGGTGGAAACCCACGATCGGCGACGTCGACCTGCTCGTCGCCAGCGAGGCGCGCGAGCCGATCGTTGAGGCGTTCACCGACTGGGACGCCGCGGACGCGACGATCGAGGCGGGCACCGGGAAGGCGAGCGTCCGCGCCGACGGCACCCGCGTCGACCTCCGGATCGTCGACCCCGACGAGTTCGGCGCCGCGCTCCAGTACTTCACCGGCTCGCGGGCCCACAACGTCGCCGTCCGCAACCGGGCGATCGACCGCGGGCTCAAGCTGAACGAGTACGGGCTCTTCGACGTGAGCGACCTCGACGAGGAGGGCGACGGCGGCTCGGACGGCGACGACGGTCCGGCCGCCGGCGACGCGGAGGAGCCGGACGCCACTCGCGCCGGCGAGCGCGTCGCCGGCGAGGACGAGGCCGAGGTGTACCGCGCGCTCGACATGGAGCCGGTCCCGCCCGAACTGCGCGAGGACCGCGGCGAGGTCGAGGCGGCCGCCGAGGACCGGCTCCCGCTCCTCGTCGGCGAGGGCGACCTCCGCGGCGACCTCCACACGCACACCGACTGGTCCGACGGCTCCTTCTCCGTCGTCGAGATGGCCCGGGCGGCCGCGGAGCGCGGCTACGACTACCACGTCGTCACCGACCACGCGACCGGGCCGGGGATGGTCGGCGGGGTCGGCCTCGACGAGTCCGACATCGAGGAGCAGGCCGCGGCGATAGCCGAGGCGCGCGACGAGGTCGAGATCGCGATCCTCCACGGGATCGAGACCAACATCGACGCCGACGGCGGCCTCGCGACCGACGACGAGACGCTCGCGGCGCTCGACCTCGTCGTCGCGTCGCCCCACGCCGCGCTCGGCCAGGACCGCGACGCGGCCACCGATCGGCTGGTCCGCGCGGTCGAACACCCGCACGTCGACGTCCTCGGCCACCCGACCGGCCGCCTCATCAACGAGCGGCCGGGGCTCGACCCGGACGTCGAGGCGATCGCCGAGGCGGCCGCCGCGAACGGGACCGCGGTCGAGGTGAACGCGAATCCCGCGCGGCTCGACGCCGACGGCGAGTTCGTCCGGGCTGCGATCGGAGCGGGGGCGACGATCGCCGTCAACACCGACGCGCACGCCCCGCGAGAGCTCGATAACGCCCGGTACGGGGTTCACACGGCCCGGCGGGGCTGGGCCGAGACGTCGAACGTGCTCAACGCGCGCTCGCTCAACGGCCTCCGGTCGTTCATCCTGTAGGTGGCGGACCGGCCTCGGCCGCCCGAGCGTAACCGGTTTGCCCGCCCGTCGCCTACGCCTCGCCAATGGAACGCGAACGGGCCGTCGACCGCCTGGAGACGCTCGTCGACCGCGTCGCGAGCGAGCCGATGCCGGTGCCCGTCCGCGAGGTGTGGGCGTTCGGCGACGTCGCGCTCGGGCTCGACCCGGTCGACCGGCTCGACGTCTACCTCACGAAGGACGTGATCATGGGCGGCGACGCCGACGCGGCCGCCGACTTCGAGGCCGAGTACGGCGTGAAAGGAGTCGGCACTACGGTCGACGCCGCGTGGGCCGAGGCGCACCCGGACCGCGTGCGAACGAGCGACAACGGGTACGCGGCGCCCGAGAAGTGCCTCGCCGCCGAACTCGTTGAGGACGACGAGCCGATCCATCTGGAGGTCTGTAACGCCGGCTTCGAGGACAACGTCCGCCAGCGCCTGAAGGGGGCGCTCGCCCGCGACGCCTACGAGGAGGTGCTCGACCCCCGCGGCGTCTGCCTCTGGGTCGACGGCGAGCGCGACGACGAGGCGTTCCAGCGCCTCCGCGAGGCCTCGCTCGCGATGCCGACGCTGCCCGCCGCGCTCGGGATGCTCGGCGCGGACGAGGACGCCGCGAACGAGGCCGCGGACGTGCTCAAACAACAGCGCGCCGAGCAGGAGGGTTCCTCGGTGCGCGGCGACATGGTTTGATTCGGACGCGCCGCGACGCTATTTATAAATGACCGCGGCGGCGCGTGCCCGCGAGCGGTCGCCCCCGGCGACCGCGAGACGGCACCGCGCGAGGGAGTCGCTGGTCCGGAGCGCAGCGGAGGACCAGCGACGAGGCTGGGGAGGCGTGAGGTGCGGTGCGGTCGCGGTTGGGCGGGACTCAAAGGGGCAGCCGCGAGGGCGAAGGCGCGCGACGCAAGCACCGCAAGGAGCGAGTGAAACGAGCGACTGAGGAGCACAGCGAGCGCACCGAGCCCTCGCGGCTGGGGCTTTGGCGGTGTTTGTCGCCGATCCACTGCCGGAAGTTTATAAGTGGGCGGCTGGGGCTTTGAAGTTGTTTGCCGCCGATCCGCTTTCACTCACTTATAAAACACAGTCGGAACCAGTCCCTCTGACTTATAAACAATCGCCCGCCCGCATCGGTTCACGTTTCCCCTCTCACTCAACCCGCCCGACGGTCACGTCGAAGGGGACGTACTCGACGCGCTCGTACTCGCCGCCGTCGATCGCCGCCGCAACCTCCCGACCCATCTCACGCCAGCGCCCGCGGAGGTCGTCGTAGGCCGCCTCCGAGGTCGCCGCCACCAGCTCCTCCCGATGGTCGGCCAGCCCCGCGCCGGAGGCCTTCCGCGCCGCCGACCGCAGCGCGGCCTCGGCGTACGGCGGCTCGGTCCGCTTCTCGTGGACGTACCGCCGCGTCCGCACGTCGACCAGCCCGGCCGCGTCGAACGCCTCGCGCACGCGGTCGCCGAGCGCGACGTCGGTATCCACCCCGTCGACGTACGCCTCACGGGCCTCGCGCTCCAGCCGCTCTTCCGCGTCGACCGTCGAGGCCACCCGCACGTCGGCGTTGTCCGGCTCGACAGCTGCGATGAGGTCCGAAGAAACGCGGGCGAGTTCGCGGACCGCTGCGGCCGGGTCCGGGAGGTTGATCAGCAGGGCCTGACAGACCGCGAGGTCGACCGCGTCGTCGCCGACCGGGAGCCGCGTCGCGTCGCCCGCGAGGTAATCGATCCGCGCGCCGGCGTCCCCTCCCCGTTCCGCGTCGCGGGCGACCGAGAGGAGCTCCGGATCGGCGTCGACGCCGATCACGGTCGCGTCCGGCTCGCCCGCCCCGTCCGCCTCCGCGGCCAGCACGCGGGTCAGCTCCCCGGTGCCGCAGCCGACGTCGAGGACGCGCTCGCGGCTCGCCAGCTTCAGGTCAGCGAGCGCGTCGCGGCCGTCCTCCCACATCCCGCGGCGGGTGTGTTCGAGGTACTCGGCGGAGAAGCGTCGCACGGGCCCGCTTCGCGGCGGGCGGAAATAAACGTCCGGAGATCGGTCGCCGGCCGGACCGGTCCCCCTCACTCGTCGCCGCCTTCCTCGTCCGCGTCACCGGACCCGAACCCGACGAGATCGGCGGCGAGGACGGCGGTCACGCCGGCGCAGTAGCCGACGAACGCGCTGGTCACCCCGATCGCGGCGAAGCTCACCGTCACGTCGCCGATCGCCGGGTTCCCGCCGTTGACGCCGGGGACGCCGACGAGCGTCCCGAGCAGGACGAACCCCCCGAGGACGAGCGCCGGCACGACGCCGACGGCCAGACACGCCGGGCCCCCGCAGCGCGCGTACGCCCCGGCGGCCGCGAGGGGCCCGGGCGCGTAGAACACCAACACCGGGAGGAGCCGGTCGGTCAGCGCTGTCGCCGGCGTGACGCCCGCGGACTCGGCGACGAACGCTGCGACGAGCGCGAGCGTCACGACGCCGGCGAACCCGACCACCAGCCCGACCGCGCGGTCGCGGCGGCGTCCGAACAGCAACGCCTTCGTGGTGGGCATGTCCGTGGATCGACAACGGAATCACTTAAATCCGCGTCGGACGGACGACTGCCGTCCGGCTCGGACCGGCGACGGCGCGTCGCGTCGCTTCAGTCAGTCGCGGCGGAGTCCGCGCACTCGATCGATGTTCCACGCGAAGCTCTTCCCGTCCTCGGTCGGCGTCTCCAGCGCGAGCGGCACGTCCGTCAGGTCGGGATGGTTGAGGAACCGCTCCATCCCCGCCTCGCCGATGTGCCCCTCGCCGATGTGGGCGTGTTCGTCCTTGTTGGTGCCGCACTCGTGTTTCGAGTCGTTGAGGTGGACGTACTCCAGGTGTTCCAACCCGACCACGTCGTCGAACTCTCCCATCGTCTGATCGACCGCCTCGGGCGTCGAGAGGTCGTAGCCCGCCGCGAACGCGTGGGCCGTGTCGACGCAGACGTCGATCTCCGTCTCCGTGCGGTCGATGATCCCCGCGAGGTGCTCGAACTCCCCGCCGAGCTTCGTCCCCGCGCCCGCGTCGCTCTCGATCAGGACCGTGACGCCGTCGGGCACGTCGAGGTCGTCGATCACGGATGCCGCGTTGTCGAGCCCGCCCTCGACCCCGGCGCCCGTGTGCGCGCCGAGGTGGACGTTGACGTACGGGATTCCCAGCTTGTCGGCCGCGTCGACCTCCTTTTGCATCGAGTCGAGCGACTTCTCGCGGAGCCCCTCCTTCGGCGTACAGAGGTTCACGAGGTAGGAGGTGTGGATCACCCACGGCCCTTCCATGTCGCGTTCGGTGCCCTCGCGGAACCGCTCGGCCTCCTCGTCGCCGATGTTCGGATCCTGCCACACCTGCGGCGAGTGGGTGAATATCTGTCCGCAGTTGCCGCCGACCTCGACCTGATTTTCCACGGCGTTGTCCACGCCGCCGGCGATGGAGACGTGCGCGCCGACCTTGAGACTCATACCGGACACTGGGGGGGCGGTCGAAAAAGCCCCTTCGGAACCGGGCGGATACCCCACGATACCCCGCGAAGCCGTCTACGCCCCGCCGTTCCCGGGTCGGGTCCGGATCCACGCCTCGTCCCGGTACTTCTCCGCGACGATCTCTTCCGCCCGCTCTAATTCCGCGTCCGTCCACGACCCGTCGAGGTCCACGGTCGCCTCGGGCGCATCCCCGGCCCAGTCGGAAAGCGCCGCCTCGACGGCCGCCACCGCGTCCGCGCGGTCGACGTCGACCAACTCGTCCGTCCCGACGACGCGCTCGCGGAACCCCTCGGGCGTCACCGGCGGGTCGGCGAAGACGCCGAGGTGATGCGCCGCGTCGACCGAGAACGTCAGCGACCCGTGTTGGATCACCGCCTCCCGCTTGCGGTACTGCGCGTTGCCGGCGATCTTCCGGTGTCGATCGCCCTCGGGACCCTGCGCCACCACGTCGTGCGCCGGATGGAGTTCCCGGAGGTAGCAGGCCGGGCGGTACAGCTCCGGCATCGGCTCGTCGACGTAGTCGGCGTCGACCCCGAGCCGGTCGAACGCGTCGAGGACGGGTTCACACAGGAGATGGTAACAGTCGAGCAGTTCGCCCGGCACCGACTCCGCGGGAACCGCGATCGAGTACGCGATGTCCCCCCGACCGTCGTGGTAGATCCCGCCCCCGCCCGTCTGTCGGCGCGTGACGTCGATCCCCTCGCGCTCGCAGAACTCCCAGTCGACCGTCTCCGGCTCCTGGTGGCGGCCGAGGGTGAGGCAGCTCGGCTCCCAGCGGTACGTACGGAGCGTGGCGGGCCCTCCCGCGGCGGCGGTCTCGGCGGCGACCTCGTCGAGCGCCATCTGCATCGGTCCGGGGCGGGCCTCCTCGCGGATCAGCCGCCAGTCGACGGCGGGCGCGGTCATACCGCCCTCCTCGGGCGCGACTCGCAAAGCGGTTGCGCTCGTCGCCGCGACCGGCCCGAAGTACAGAAGTTGAGACCGGTTGTCTCAATGCGTATGCCTCAAACCCTCTCTGCTCAGTCGTTCAGAGTTGGTCGATCGGCTTGTTGATGATCTGGAAGACTTCGCTCGCCCGGTAGAACCGATTCCGATCTTTCCCGGTGAGTTCTTCGAGTATTCCGTCATCTTCGAGCTGTCCGATCAGTCGGTTAGCCGTGCTGTATTCGACATCCAACCAGTCGGCTGCTGTGTTCACGTCCAGGTACGGATCTTCGAAGAGCCGCATCACCAGTTCAAGGATATTCTCAGACCGCTCGCTCTGATAGCGCTGTTGATAGTCTTCTCGGAGGTCGACTAGCAGGTTGGCCCGCTGGTGGGCCTCATCTGCTTGCGACTGCACGCCACGCAGGAAAAACAGGAGCCACTCTTCCCATTCACCGTGCTGACTGACTGACAAGAGATGATCAACGTAATCTGACCGTCGTGCGTTGAAATACGAACTCAGGTAGAGATACGGCTCGGGCAAGAGACCATCACGTTGCAAGAGAAGACTGATCAATAGCCGCCCGAGTCGTCCGTTCCCATCGAGAAACGGGTGAATCGTCTCGAACTGGTAGTGGATCAGCCCGATTCGGAGAAGTGGATGTAGATTTGTCTCTTGGTTCGCATACTCGAGCAAGTCTTCGAGAAGATCGGGGATCTCGTTCGGGGGCGGCGGCACGTACCTGGCGTCTTGGATGTATGGCGTACTGCCGATAAAGTTCTGAGCCGTACGGAGTTCTCCTGGGTCAGCCTCATCCCCACGGACACCCGAAAGCAACCGGTCGTGCATCTCGCATAGCAATTCGACGGTGATTGGATCGCCAGCTGTGATCGCATCCAATCCGTGCGTCAGCGCGTGTAGATAGTTCACGACTTCTTGGGTGCCCTGCTGCCTGTCTTCGTCGATGAGAGCCTCCTGTCCAGCCTCATAGGCGTAGATGTCTGAAAGAGTAGCATGTGTGCCCTCGATTTGCGAGGACTCCAGCGCTTCTTTTCGGATGAACGGCTCGATCAGGATCTCCCTTGAGCCGACACGTGGACCGATGCCGTGAAGTCGACCAAATGCCTGTGTCGCCTCCGCCAGCGGTGTAATGAGCTGTTCAGTATTGATTGAGGGCGGAAGCGGATCAGGTCGGAACGCCGAATACGTCCCCTTCGGTGTCGTCGTGGGAACGATCTCACCGGGAACGGCCTCGTCGAAGTCATCTCGCTCCATTAGTGGCATCCCAACAAATACGCTGGCTACTATTGGCATTTTTGGTGCTAAATCAAAATAGTAGGGTGAGTGATTGCACTGTCACAACTACTCAGAATCTCTGAGGATAGATTTGACCCACACATTCTATTCACTACTTTGTGTATGAAACACCCGCTAGGAAGGACTGCGAACTGAACAAATTGAGTGACAAAGGCTATTCAAGCAGTCTTCTAATCGTGACATATGATTGAGCGACAAGAGGGGAACGTCAAGCGAGATGGCGTCCTATTCCGATCCAATTCAATTCCACTATGACTGCCATCGACACCACCGGGCTGACGAAGCGCTACGAAAATACACTCGCCGTCAACGATCTCAACCTCTCGATTCCGGGGGGAGTCGTCTACGGCTTCCTCGGCCCCAACGGCGCGGGGAAAACCACAACGATGCGAATGCTGACCGGGCTCACGCGGCCGAGCAGTGGCACCGGCTCCGTCTCCGGCATCTCGATCACAGATCGGGACGCCCTTCGCACGCACATCGGGTACCTACCCGAGGAACCACCGCTGTACGAACAAGCGACCGCCTACGAACAACTCGAATACGCCGCCGGCCTCCGCGATCTCCCTGAGGAAGCGACACGAGAACGAATTGACGGACTCCTCGACGAACTCGATCTCACGGCAGACGCCGACACACGGATTGCGGACTACTCTAAAGGAATGCGCCAGAAGACCGCCTACATTCAGGCTATCCTCCATAAGCCCGACGTCGTCTTCCTCGACGAGCCCACGTCCGGACTGGACCCACGCGCTGCGCGGACGCTCCGGGAGATGATTACGGACCTCGCCGACGCGGGGACGACCGTCTTCCTCTCGACGCATATCCTCCCTGTCGTCGAGGAGATTGCCGACACCGTGGGGATCCTCTACGACGGTGAGTTAGTCGCTGAAGGGTCACCTGCTGACCTCGAACGCCGCGCGGAGACCGGCGAGACGCGCTCGCTGGAAGATGCCTTCCTCGAACTCACGACCGACGAGTTCGGTGGCGCAGGAGAGTCGGACGGTGAGGCCAGCGCCGCCGACACCACTAACCAAAGCGTCGTTGAGGAGAACACCGATGGCTGAGTCCGGCTGGCTCGGGCACGCCGTTCGGATGGGCTGGTTCGACTACCGGCATTCCGTCCGAGCGATTCGGGAGGATACCGGTCGACTGATCTTGATGGCTGGCGGCGTGGTGCTCCCGACATTACTGCTAGCTGGACTTGCAGCCCTGTTCGTTCCGGAACTCCGTGGGACTGATCCCGAGTTTTCAATAAATCGGATCGTTAGAGGAACGCTCGCTATGCTCTGGGTGTTCGGGGTGTTTATGCTCGCACAGCGGACGACGACGGCCCACAGCAAACCGGTCGCCGATACGTTCGTGCTGACAACCGTCTCACCTAGAACCGCCGTCATTGGGGGCATCGTCGCCGAGAGCCTGCGAGCGCTAACGTATGCGCTCCCGGTCGGACTCCTACTCGCCATTGCCGGGACGTACGCATTTCGTTCGCCACTGACCCTGCTGGCAGTCCCACTGGTCGGCAGTCTGTACGTCGCCAGTGCGGTCATGGCCGGTCGGGTGTTGGGATACATCGCCGCATGGCTTGTGGCCACCGTGCCGTTCGTTGCTCGTCACAAGGGCGTGCTAGGCGGGACGGTTGTGATGCTGTTTTTCGGGGGATATTTTATATTTCAGGTACCACAGCTTCCCATTTCGGTTAGTCCAGCCACACTTGGAGTGATTCCGATCGGGTGGCTCGCCGACCTACTAGCAGTTGGCACACCCATCGGTTGGTCGTCGACACATGCTATCGGGGGAGTAGCCGCGGTTGGCGTAGCGATCGTTGGTGGAGGCTGGCTGGCCGAGCGCATTGCCGCCTCGCTCTGGTTCGGCGAGCCGGTCAACGTCTCGGACACCGACGAGACCACTGCCTCTACCCACACGAGGGGGGATCAGCGAGCGCTCACGCGGGCCATCAGCCCCCTCGGCGTTCCGGTCGTCACCGGCTCCACTCGGTCCGTTGCGGAGTGGTCTCTCTTGCGGGCTCGACGGGAACCCCAGCGATTGAACTTCCTGCTGATCCCGGTGTTCGGTGGCGGCTCAGCATTGGTGAATATGATGCTACAGGGATCCGGTTCGCTCACGATACTGGGACCAGCCGTTGCCGTGTTGCTGGGATGGATCGCCGGTGCGGCGTTCGGTCTCAACCCGTTCGGCGATGAGGGGCCCGTCCTGCCGGCGACCTTGACCGCCGTGTCGGGTCGGGCGTTCGTCCGCGGACTCATTGCCCCGAGTCTGTTGTTCGCGCCTGTCGTCGCCGTCGTCACGCTCGTATCGGCACTGGTGGGGGGTCACGGACTACTATCGGCGATAGCACTGACACTAATCGGATGCTTCCTCACCATCGTCGGGGCGGCACTCGCGCCAATGATCGGGATGTGGTTCCCGCGCTACAGTGCCATCCGGATCGGCAACAGCGACGAAGTACGACCACCCCGGTTGCTCGCGGGCGTACTTCACGTTGTGTTGGTGTGGCTTCCCGGCGCGGCACTGGTTGGACTCGTGGCAGCACCGGAGCTGGTGCGGCTGGCGCTTTCGGGGATCGGTTACGTTCCGGGATTCATCCTTGAGTCGATCGCCAACGGCGGCGTGCTCACCACCTTCGCGTCATCGTTGAACGACACTGGCGCGACGATCCAAGGACTCCCGCTCACTGCCTTCCGGAGTGGATTCGGCGGGCTGTTGATTGTTGCTGGACTACTGGTCGCTCGACGTGCCTATCGCGGAGCGCTACGACGGTTCGAAACCCACGAACTACACTGATCATACGTGAGATATGGACAGGTGCCACCACTGTACTGAGTGGTTGTGGATGTGAAAATATTAACCACTGAGGATTTCAACAAAGCCAAGAACTCGGCTCTATTAAAATCCTTAGAAACTGATGATTTCTACCCAGTTCCGATCAACACAGGAGATTCACGGATCGCTCAGTACAGGGTAGTAGTCTATCGACGCTTCAGTAGCACAGAAATGAGCATAAGCGCCGCAAAGACGATTGTGAAGCCCATCACTCCGACTCCAAAAACGTAGTACGGGTTCGTAAAATCGGGACTGTTGAGGAACAGAAAGAGGCAAAAACTCGAACTCATCAGGACAATCATCGCAGACTGAATACTCGGATTATACCAGTCTTCAAGCGATTCCCGAACAGTCCCATACATACTAAAACGATAACTCCAATACAGTATAGCGTTTGTGGTCGGTGAAATCCGACAAGTTCGCAGTTCTCATCGACCAGCATTTTCAGGCGGGAATATATCTGAAGAATAGGATTTCAACAGAGCCAGGAGTTCTTATTCCTTCAAGAGCACGTGCTACGTGACGCTGAACGGCATTACCAGCCAGTATGTCGGGCGGCGGGGAAAGCGTACTGTTAATTCGTTCAAATACCGAGATCGCGGAACGTCCAGTCATTCGAGAGATCTGCATCGAAGCCCATCTCTTCGACGAGGTCGCGGATGCGCTGTTCGACTGTCTCGTCGAGTTCGAAGGCGTAATCCAACTCATCGTACCAGTCGTAGTACCGTGGCATCCCCGGCCAGTGGCCATCTGTTTTCAGTCCGTAGACGCAGTCGAGCAGGTAGCGACGATATGGCATATCGTCACGGGTGACGCGAGGGAGCGTCCCATTGATCGATTCGTCTCGTACCAGCTGTTCAAGCAGATCGACGGCAGCGTACTGGTCAGCGTAGAAGGCGTGTTCGACTGTTGGGTTGACGGAGAAGATGTCCTCCGTCGTACGGGCGTGGAGCTGGTCGACGACCGAGTGGTTTGGATGTCCGATTCCCCACCCATAGGCATGGACTTCCTCGCGCGCGACATCGTCGCTTTCGGGAGCGTTGACCGCGACAGTGTTCAGGTATTCGAGTGCCTTGACCGGAATCGCCTCGACACCATCGGTTATCCGCGTTCGAATAAGATATCGCCCGACAGCGTTTGCTATTGTGGGCGTGACGAGCGGAAATTTGTCCTTCTCAGTGGGCTCATGCGCATCGATTACATCCGCAAGGAATGGCCAACCGTGTACTCTCGCTGCATCGTCGAGTTCGTTGCTGACGCGCTCGTAGTATGGCCAGAACACGTCCCGAAACGTGTCTCCACTGCTGTCTTCCTCGACTGCAGTCGAGAGTGCTGCTTCGAATTCGACGACTGCGTAGTGTAGAGCATCCACGTCACCGTCGGAGAAACGATCAAGCAGGTTATCGAGTTCGGCAACCTCCTTGTTCCGTTTTTCGCTTGGAGATGAGTCAGATTTAGACCTCCCCGAATCGGTCGAGGTTGAGAACGTGTCCGATTGGACATCGCCACAGTCGTGAAGTCGGAGACGAGTGAGTGTCTCGAACGACTCCCCGCAATCGTCGCACTCGTGAGCCATAGTCCGACTAGAGGCATGTGAAGGAAATGTGTTCCCTCTGGAGCCGGATTTCGGAACTAATCTCTCTCCCCTAGCGAGTACCGACCTTCCCCAATCTCGATGTCTCTTATCGAGATGGACGAGGACTTCTGCGTGTCGGAGTCAGTATCTCGTAGTGGCTTCGACTCCCGAGTCTCGTCGAACGATCTTTCGACGTATCGCTCAGCGATCGTACGTTGAGTGGCCGGCGTATGATTCGACACCACTGTATGACCGAACGTCGCTCGCGGGACTGGAATCAGATGTTCGGACGATTTCGGAGACGTGGTTCAGCCACGAGAGCCACAACTCGGTCGAAAAGTTCGTCTGTTCGCTGCCGCTCGCTTACTTCAAATTCGAGATCCATGACCGCTATGCGGGATCGACGAGCTACGAGATGGACACCCTCTTTCGAGTGTTCATGTTGAAAGAACTCCACGGACGGGACCACGAGACAGCACTCGTCGGATTCCTCGAGTGCCACCCTGAATTGCGTGAGCAACTCGGACTCGAGAGCGTTCCGAATCAGTCGACGCTCTGGCGTAGCTGGCACGAGCGCTTCACGGTGAGTTACGCGAGACGGTTGAGACGGCTGCCCAGACGGCCCTGATCAATGCCCAAAACGCGGGTGTGAGCGTTCCGCGTGACCCGGACAGGACGCTCCCTCAGCGAGGAGACAGTACCGGAGACTCCGATCCGGACGAGCAGACCGTGCTGGAACAGGCGGGAACGATCACGGATCACGTCAGTCGCGTTGTCTTCCCGGCGTTCTCGATGGATCGCGGAGAGGGTTGTGAGATCCACGAGAATGCCTACTGGGACTTACAGACCTATCTCGGCCTCCGCGAGAACTTAGCTGCCAATGAGGGGGCTCGGAGCTTCATTTACGAGTCGACGCGTAGTCGGACACCGCTGGGACACGCCCATCGTGATCAGATTCGTGACCTCTCGATAGCGGAGATTCGCGAGATGTACCGCCAGGCCGTGAAACGGCTACTGGATGAAGTCGCGGAGACAGAGCAGTTCTTCCGAGCCGGAATCGTGGCCATCGACATCACTGAAGCTGAGCCCTTCACCGGTGATAGAACAGGTCACGAGGATGAGATCATCGGGACAAAAGAGAAGACCGACGAATACGCCTATCAGTGGGCGACCGTCCAGCTCGTCGGTAATGCGGTCCCGATTGTCTTAGACGCAAGGCCGGTGCGGCGTGGCGAGAGTCGGCTCGAAATCGTCGAGGATCTACTTGACTCGGCTGAGGACCTCGTCCACGTCGACAGCGTGCTGATGGACAGAGAATTCGACAGCCAACACGTCTTGGAGATGATTAGCCAACGCGGGCTCACGTACGTCGTTCCAAAGCGGATGCACACGAGCGAGAGAGCCCAGGCGAAACGGCTCTTGAAGAGTGAGACAGATCGATACGTGAACGACCGTAAGCTCCACTTGGGCAAGAATGAGTGGCACCAGACGACGCTCGTGTACCGTCGAAACGAGGATTCTGAGTACACTGACCACCGGCAGTATTCGGTGTTCATGTGCAACGGTAATGTGGGACTGCTGAGTGAGTACGGCTATCGCTGGGAGATCGAGAGCGGTTACCGGAGTATTAAGCGGTTCATGGCCGCGACAACCTCGAAGAACTTCATACTGCGATTCTTCTACTTTGCGTTCGCCTGTCTGCTGTACTCAATCTGGCGGGCCGTCGACCTCCTCGTGCAAGTCGAGTTGGCGGGTGAGTACGAGCATTCTCCGATTGTGACTGCGGACAATACGCTCACACTGTTGAAGAAGGAAACTGGAGTCGGGTAATCGCTGATATTGAGCCAGTGAGAACAGGGGAAACGAGCGGCAGCGCTGTTCTGATCTCTTCAAATACGCAGTTCTAGTTGGGATACTAACTGGAAGTGGTGTCCCGACCCGAATGTGAACCGTGTCAAGTTCGGTGGTTCGGCTGATATCGTACATACCAGCGGTGCTATAGCCGCCGTAGTCTCAACTTCCCCCGAAGTAGATTTGCTATCGCGGTATACGCTATATCACCCGCTCCCGCCGAACGCGCGTCCCTTTTAGGAATCGCCGGAGTAGGGACGCGTATGGTGCGAAACGTCGCCGGCGACATGGCGGAGCTCGACCCCGAGGACTTCTACCTCCTCTCGGGCGTCGAGCAGGGGATGCGCTTCTCGGAGTGGGTCCGCCGCGACAAGCTCCCGGAGTACGCCGACCTCACGCGCGAGGAGGTCGACTACCGCATCGACCGGTGTCTCGACCGCGAGCTGATCGAGCGGAAGACGATCCAGTACGAGGGGTACCAGCTCACCTTCGAGGGGTACGACGCCCTGGCGCTCCGGACGTTCGCCGAGCGCGAGACGATCGACGGCGTGGGGTCGCCGCTCGGGCTCGGGAAGGAGGGCGACGTGTACGAGGCACAGTCGTTCCGGCCGCTCGCCCTGAAGTACCACCGCGAGGGATACACCAACTTCCGCGAGGTGAACCGCGAGCGCGAGTACACCGCCGACCGGGACCACGTCTCGTGGCTCTATACCGCGCGCAAGGCGGCCGAACGCGAGTACGAGGCGATGGAGGAGCTGTACCCCGACGTGAGCGTCCCCCGACCGGTCGACCACAATCGACACGCCATCGTGATGGAGAAGTTCGCGGGGGCGGAGCTGTCGCGCGCGACACTCGACCCCGAGCAGGCGGTCGGCGTCCTCGACCTGATCCTGCGCGAGCTCGCGACCGCGTACGACCTGGGCTGGATCCACGCCGACGCCTCCGAACACAACGTCGCGGTCGCCGAGAGCGGCATCACGATCTTCGACTGGCCGCAGGCGGTGTCCGTCGACCACGAGAACGCCCGGGAGTTCCTCGAACGCGACGTCGAGAACCTCGTGCGCTACTTCGCCCGGAAGTATCCCCACGAGGTGCCCCGAGACGCCGACACCGACGGAGTCGCCGCCGCTATCGCCGACGGCTCGTTCGAGAGCGTTCGGGCGTTCGGCGCCGAATAAATCACATAGCGCGATACGAAATCTGTTCTCGTCCGCGATCTAGGATCTTGCGCGTTCGGCTTCTGTCGCCCTCCGAGCGCGTCTCCGTCCCGCGTTGCGGCACCTCCTCGTCTCGTCGGCCGTTCCGGCCGGTCTCCATCGCGGGCCGCGCGCTCGGCCACCGCCAGCGGGCGCCGAGAATTTAGGGCCGCCTAAGATTCGAAACCGCTTTAAATCTTTAGGGTGGCCTAAATCGTATGGGATCAGACGCGGACCGACTCGCCGGCACGCGACGCGACGCGATCAGGTACGTCGGCGCCGTCGCCGGCGCGGGACTGCTCGCCGGGTGTAGCGGGAGGGAGGCGGCGCCGAGCGAGTCCGAGGACGGGAACGGATCCGCGGACGGCGGCTCCGGCGGCGACTCGTCGGACGGGGACGCGAACGCGGACTCGTACACGGCCGCGATGGCGCCGGTCGGCGAGGTGACGTTCGACTCGGTCCCGGAGGACGTGCTGGTGTACAGCCTGCTGTACGCCGACCTCGCGGTGGCGCTCGGCCACGGCGACGCGGTCAACTCGCTCGGGTTCGACGCCGACGCCGGCGGGAACACGCTCGACGCCTACTACGCGGCCCTCGACGGCGTCTCCTTCGACCGCGAGGGACTCACGCAGCTCAACACCGGATCGAGCGGCGGCATCTCCGTCGACCGCGAGCTCCTCTACGAGCTCGACTCCGACCTCCACCTCGCCGACCCCTGCCTGTTCGCCTCCTTCGACGGGTGGGACGCGGACGACGTCGACGAGGTCCGCAACAGGATCGGCCCGTGGTTCGGGAACGTCTACAGCCGGCGGCACTCCGAGCCCCCCGAGTCCTGCCGCGACGAGTACGAGTACTACGCCCTCCCCGAGATCGGCGAGCGCGTCGCCGCCGCGTTCCGCGAGGAGGAGCGGTTCGCCGCGCTCGACGCGGTCCGCGAGGACCTGGTCGAGACGGTCCGGAGCGACCTCCCGCCGGAGTCGGAGCGCCCGACGGTCGCCGCGCTCATCTACATGGACGGCACCTACTACCCCTCCCGGACCGACGAGCCGGGATTCGCGAACGCGCACGTGCGCCCCTTCGAGGTTCCGGACGCGTTCGCCGCCGAGGAGGTCACCTACGAGACCGCCTACGGCCACGAGCAGCTGCTGGAGGTCGACCCCGACGTAATCCTCCACCAGTACGGGATCGCCTCCTACTACGACGTGGGGGCGATCCGCGAGGAGCTGTCTGCCCACCCGGTCGCCGGCGAGCTCGCCGCGATAGCGAACGACCGCTTCTACCCCTCCGGCGATCCGGTTCAGGGACCGATCATGAACCTGTTCCAGCTGGAGATGACCGCGAAACAGCTGTTCCCCGACCGGTTCGGCGAGTGGCCGGGCTACGAGCACGGCGACGACTACCCCCAGATCCCCGCCGACGAGCGCCTGTTCGACCGCGACGCGGTGGCCTCGATCGTCGCCGGAGGGGCGGAATGAGCGGCGCTGCCGGGCGCGAGGCGGACACCGCCCGGACCGTCGAGCGCGACGTCGTCGTGGTCGGCTGTGGTCCGGCCGGCTGCGCCGCCGCGGTGTTCGCCGCGCGCGACGGCCTCGACGTCGCCGTCTTCGACCGCGGGCGGTCGTCGCTCGCGCAGTGCGCGCACCTGGAGAACTACCCCGGGTTCCCGGCCGGCATCGACGCTGGGACGCTCGCCGAACTCATGCGCGAGCAGGCCGAGCGGGCGGGCTGTGCGGTCGTCGAGGACCTCGTCGAGTCCGTCGAGCGCGCGGAGGGCGACGCCGGCGACCCCGGCAGTTCCGGCGACGACCCCGAAACCGAGCGCTTCGTCGTCACCCCGCAGTCTGGCGATCCGGTCACCGCCCGCCGGGTGGTCGCGGCGACGCGCTACGACGGCGAGTACCTCCGCGGGCTCGACGACGACGACGCGATGTTCGAGGTCCACGATCACGGCGGCGAGACGCACGAACACTTCGACCGGGAGTACGCCGACCGCGACGGCGAGACGCCCGTCGACGGGCTGTACATCGCGTCCCCGTCGGACGCCGACCGACAGGCGATCACGGCCGCGGGGCGCGGCGCGCGGGTCGGTAAGCGGGTCGTCGCCGACGCCCGGGTCGCCGACGGCTGGTGGCGCGAGGCGGCCGAGGGGGTCGACTGGGTCCGTCGCGAGGCGGAACTCGACGGCGAGTGGGCCGACCGCGACCGCTGGGTCGAGTGGTTCGACGCGGAACACGCCGACGGCCCGGTCGACCCCGACTCGGAGCGGTTCGCGCGCGTTCGCGAGGCCGCGGTCGACGACGCGCTGGCGGCGTACGTCGACGCCGACGAGGAGCGGGCCCGCGCCGCCGCCGGCCACCGCGCGCTCGCCGAACACCTCGACCCCGAAGCGGTCGTGGAGGCGCACGGGGCCGACGCGCTGCTCGACGCGATGGACGACGAGGCGGTCGCGGCGTACGCGGGCGGTGAGGGGTCGAACTCCACGCGAGCCGAGGAGGGAGCGCGATGAGCGCCGACCGACCGGCGACCGACGGCGGATCGGTCACGGGCGACGGGAGCCGGACGGTCGGCGGGGAGTCCCCCGCGCGGCGGCCGGCCGAAGGAGGGCGACTCGGGTGGCTGTTCGAGGCGCGGCTGTTGACCGTCGCCGCCGCGAGCCTCCTCTTGGTCGTCGTCGCGGGGCTCGTTCAGGTGAGCTTCGGGGCGTACTCGATGACGGCCGGGCAGGCGTGGCGAGCCGTTCTCGACCCCGCCGTCCTGCTCGACCCGCGGTGGCTGCTCAACTTCCTCCTCGGCGAGGGGCTGATGCGGACCGTCACGGGGTTTCAGGGGGAGCTCCCCGAGCTCGCACACGAGACGCTCATCGTCTGGAACATCCGCCTGCCGCGGGTGCTCGTCGCCGTCGTCGTCGGAATGAACCTCGCGGTTTCTGGGGCCATCTTCCAGGCGGTGACGCGGAACGAGCTCGCGAGCCCGTTCATCCTCGGCGTCTCCTCCGGGGCCGGGCTGATGATTCTTCTCACCCTCGTCGTGTTCGGCGGACTCACGGCGTTCCTGCCGCTGATCGCGGCGCTGGGCGGGTCGGTTGCGTTCCTGATCGTCTACGCCATCGCGTGGAAGAACGGGACCAGCCCCGTACGGCTGGTGCTCGCGGGCGTGATCGTCGGCACCGTCTTCAACAGCCTCCAGACGGGGCTGTTCTTCTTCGCCGACGACATCGCGGTCGTCCAGTCGGCGATCCAGTGGACGACCGGGTCGCTGACCGGAACCGACTGGGAGCAGGTCCGGACGGCGCTCCCGTGGACGGTCGCGGCGATGGGGCTGTCGCTCGCGGGCTCGCGGCAGCTGAACCTCCTCCTGCTCGGCGAGCAGACGGCGAAGTCGCTGGGGATGTCGATCGAGAAGGTGCGGTTCGCGCTCTCCGGCGTCGCCGTGCTGGCGGCGGCCGCCAGCATCGCCGTGGCGGGGATCGTGAGCTTCGTGGGCCTCATCGTCCCCCACGTGGTCCGGAATCTGGTCGGCAGCGACTACAAGCGGGTGATCGTCGGCTGCCTGTTCGTCGGCCCGGCGCTGATGGTCGGCGCCGACGTCGGCGCGCGCCTCGGGATGAGCGTGCTCACGGGCGCCGACGCGCAGATCCCGGTGGGGATCGTCACCGGGCTGGTCGGCGGGCCGTACTTCCTGTACCTGATGCGGCGGCGGCAGAACGTGGGTGACCTCTGAATGTCTATCTTCCGCGCGAACGCGACCGAGTCGGAGGAATCGAGCGGCGCGACCGAACCGGCGGCGGACGGCCCGGGCGACGCGGCCGAACCGAGCGGCGCGGACGGGGCGGACGCCCCGGGCGGCCCGGCGGCCGACGCGAGCGACCTCGACGCCGAGGACCTCGTGTTGGGCTATCCGACGGCCTCCGAACCGGTGATCGACGGCGAGTCGATCGCGGCCGAGCCGGGCGCGGTGACCGCGCTCGTCGGGCCGAACGGCTCCGGGAAGAGCACCCTGCTGAAGGGACTCGCGAACCAGATCTCTCCCGAGGACGGCTCGGTGCTGCTCGACGGGCGCGACGTTCACTCGATGGACACGAAGGCGCTCGCGAAGCAGCTCGGGCTGCTCTCACAGGAGAGCACGTCGCCGGACAGCATCACCGTCGAAGAGTTGGTGTACCACGGCCGCTACCCGCACCGCGGGTTCTTCGAGCGGACGACCGACGAGGACGCCCGCGCGGTCGAGCGCGCGATCGAGCTGGCGGGCTGCGGTCACCTGCGGGACCGCGAGGTCGGGAGCCTGAGCGGCGGACAGAAGCAGCTGGCGTGGATCGCTCTGGTGTTGGCGCAGGACACCGATGTCCTCCTCCTCGACGAGCCGACGACGTTCCTCGATTTACACCACCAGATGGAGGTGATGGAGATCGTCGAGACGCTCCGCGACGAGAGCGACGTGACCGTCGTCGTCGTGCTCCACGACATCGAGCAGGCCGCGCGGCTCGCCGACCGCGTGATCGCGCTCGCGGACGGCGAGATACGGGCCAGCGGCCCGCCCGAGGAGGTCGTCACCGAGGAGCTGCTCTCCGAGGTGTTCCGCGTCGACGCCGAGGTCGTGGACACCGATCGCGGCCCGCGAGTGACGCCGCTCCGCGCGCGCCACGAGGAGTAGCCGACGAGGCTGCGGGGGCCGGCGTGTCAACTAATTTTAGGCCGACCTAAAGATCGGAACGGTTAACTTGGTTTAGGGTAGCCTAAAAATATGCTCAACGAGGACGCGGTACCCGAGGAATCGACCCGCAGAGCGTTCGCGAAGTACGGCGGTACGGTCGCTCTCGGCGGCCTGCTCGCCGGGTGTACCGGCGGCGACGCCGGGGACGACCCGTCCTCCGGTTCCGACGGCGACGGCGGGAACTCGACCGACGGCGAGGCCGGCGACTCGGACGCCTCCGCGACGGACGACACCGACGACGGGAGCTACACGGCGTCCATCTCTCCCACCGGCGAGGTGACGTTCGAGTCGCCGCCGGAGACGGTGTTCACCCGGCTCACGCACCACGCGGGCATGGCGTTCGCGCTGGGCCGCGAGAACGACGTTACCGCCCTCCACGCGCCCGACTACTACGACGGCCTCTGGAACCAGTTCGTCGAGCGGCTCCCCGGCGTTTCGCTCGACTGGTCGGGGCTCTACTCCTCGTGGCAGCCCGACAAGGAGAAGCTGTACGCGCTCGACAGCGACGTCCACCTCGCGGACCCGGCGTGGATCACCCGGCAGGACGCTTGGGACCGCGAGGACATCGACGAGATCGCCGAGCGCGTCTCGCCGTGGTTCGGCAACTCGCTCTCCGACCGCCACCAAGAGCCGACCGACGAGTGGGCCGACGGCTACCAGTACTACGGTCTCTGGGAGCAGTTCGAGATCGTCGCCGACGCGTTCCGGGAGCGCGAGCGCTACGAGGCGCTCGCGACCGTCCGCGAGGACCTCCTCGCGACTATCGAGGACGGGCTCCCGCCGGAGTCAGAGCGCCCGACCGCGATCATGATCGCCGCCGCCGACATCGAGCAGATCTACGCGTACACGCTGAGCAACCCCGGCTTCCTCACGTCGCACACGCGCCCGCTCGGGCCCCGCGACGCCTTCGAGGGGAGCGTCGAGTCCGGTACCGTCGTCGACTTCGAGACGATCCTCGAGGCCGACCCCGACGTAATCCTCTACCTCGGCGGCTTCGAGCCCGGGACCGACATGGCCGGGCGGCGGGCCGCCTTCGAGGACGACCCGGTCGGCGCGGAGGTCACGGCGGTGAAAAACGGCCGGATCCACCCGCAGGGCGCCCGGTACCAGGGACCGATACTCAACCTCTTCCAGCTCGAGATGACCGCGAAGCAGCTGTACCCCGAGGCGTTCGGCGAGTGGCCGCGCTACGAGGAGGGGCCGTACCCGGAGATCCCGGCGGAAGAGCGGCTGTTCGACCGGCAGCGCGTCGCGGACGCGATCAACGGGGACCTGTAGATGCGCGCCCGCGAGTGGACCGTCGCGGCGACCTACGGCGATCCGGCCGACTACGACGTGCCCGCGCTGCCGGCGTGGCGCGTCGAGCGCGGCGAGGCCGGCGGGATCGCGTTCGCGGCGACCGACCGGGAGGAGTCGTTCATCTCGGCCGAGCGGCCGGTTCGGGTGCGTCGGTGACCGGCGCCTCCTCGACCGGCCGGCCGCCGGGACCGAGCGCGACGCGCGACCGAAGCCCCTACGTCGGCGCGCCCCTGCCGGCGGGTATGAACGCGACCGAGACGCGGGCGACCGACCGCCCCCCACGGAACCGACGGGTGTCCGGCCGATGACCGGCGAACCGACCGCATCGCGCGACGTCGTCGTCGTCGGTGGCGGGGTCGCCGGCCTCTCGGCGGCCGTCTACACCGCGCGGCAGGGCCTCGACACCCTCGTCGTCGACCCGGGCGGTTCGATTCTCCGGCGGAACGCCCGCCTGGAGAACTTCCCCGGCTTCCCGCTCGGCGTCGACGCGCGTCGACTACTTGACCTGCTCGGCGAGCAGGCGGAGACCGCCGGCGCGGACCGCCTCGACGCGCGCGTCGCCCGGGTCTCGCCCGTCGACGGCGACCCTGATCCCGCCGCCGACGCAGCCGACGGCGCTCGATTCGTCGTCGCGACCGACGACGGCGACCGGACCCGGGCGCGGCACGTCGTCGCCGCGACGAAGAACGAGGTCGGCTACCTGGCGGATCTCGACGGCGTCGCGATCGTCGACCGCGGGAAGGCGTACGTCGACGCGGACGAGCGCGGCCGGACCGGTGTCGCCGGGCTGTACGCCGCGGGACGCCTCGCCCGGAAACCACATCAGGCAGCGGTGTGCGCCGGCCACGGCGCCGAGGTCGCCGTGACGCTGCTGGAGGAGTCCGACGAGCCGTTCTACCACGACTGGGTCGCGCCCGAGGGGTACTTCACCGACCGCGACCGCGACGTGCCGCCGGGATGCGAGGAGATCGACGCAGACGAGCGCCGCGAGCGGGAGGCGGCCGCGCTCGACGCGACCCGCGAGCGGTTCGCCGAGCCGCACCCGGACCCGCAGGAGACGCACCCGAGCCTGGAGGACTGAACGCACGCGACCGGACCCACTCGACCGTGATCGGAACCACCCTACTCGACATCGCGGACCACATCGAATCGCTCGCGAGCGAGGACGGCGAGTTCTCGCTCGTCTGCGCGCGGTACGGCGACCGCCCGGTCCCCGCTGCGGGGCTACGGTTCGACAGCCGCGAGACCGCCCGCGCGGCGGCCCGGGCGACGGAGCAGTACCGCGACGCGCTCCGCCGGTACGACCCCGAACTCCCATTCTACGACGTGGTCGTCAGACAGGGGTTCGCGGAGCCGCCCTCGCGGCCGACGGGGCGGGACGACGGAGCGCGGACGTCCGCTCCCGACGACGCCCCGACGCCTGCCCCCGACGATCCCGCGACGTTCGCCCCCGACGACGGGGTGGCGCCGCCCGACGAGCTGACGGATCGGATCGTGGACGGCGCCGCCCACCGCCGGCCCGGCGGCGACGGCGGGCCGACGGACCGCCGACACGCGGACGGATCCGGGGGGCGCGGACGGGCCCGCGACCGCGTCGAGTTCTGTCACGCGACGGCCGCGGCGACGTTCGAGGCGCTCTCCGCCGGCGGCCACGACCGCGCCGAGTCGGCGGTCATGGACGCGTACTTCTCGCTCGCCGAGCGCGTCTCCGACCCCGACGACCTCTGCCTCTGTCTACTCGAAGCGATGGCGGCCGCTCTCGACCGACACCTCGGTCCGACGACGCAGGCGGCGGTGGTGGCCGACGCCGCCGAGCGCCTCCCCGACCCGCCGGAGCCGTCCGCCGGCGACCCGGTCGGCGCGGCGTTCGACCGCCTCGCGGCCGTCGGACTCGTCGAGGGCTACGAGCGCGTCGACGACGCGGGACCGGCCTCGAACGCCGGGGGCCCGGACGACGACGCGACGGTCCGGATCACCGGGTACGCGCTGTCGCCCGCCGACGGACGGGTCGCGACCCTCCCGGCCGCCCTAGAGGTGTGCCGTCGGGATTCGCGCGGGCGGATCGCCGGGATCGCCCTCCTCGCGGGTGCCGGCGACTCGGCAGATTCGGACTGGTGGGTCAGGGTCGACCCGGACGCTCCCTCCCTCGACGGCGGCCCGTCGACCGCGTCGGTCCCCTCGGGGAACTGACCGCCGCCGCGGCGACGCGCCGCCCGCCGCGCGATCCGGCTCGCCGCCCCGGATTCCGGCGCTCCGATTCACCGCGACTCGGCGCCCGCGTCGCCGCCTTATTCCGCGTCGGATTCGATCCGGACGAGGTCGGCCTCGACGTCCTCGACGAACGCGCCCTGGCCCCCGACGGTGACGTCGCCGTCGTCGGTCTCGACGACGAGCGAGTGCTCGACCGGGAACTCGTTGTTCGTCGGCTCGACCATCCCCTGTCGTGCCTCGACGACGCGGCCGACGACCTCGGCCGGCTCGTCGTCGTCGGTCCACCGGCCGCCGACGGTCACCCGCGGCTGGTCGCCGGCGCGGAGCCGCAGCGTCGCCTGGAGGACGGTGTGCCTGAAGTCGGTGTACTCGGCCGGGAGCGGCGCCGGATCGGCGACGGCGAGCTCGGTCGCGGCGGGCCAGTAGTTCCCGAGGAAGGAGCCGACGATCACCGGCGCGAGCTGCTCCTGCGCGAAGGCGATCGCCTGTCGGTCGGTCGTCGACCGGCGGAGCAGCTCGGGCGGGGAGACGACGCCGGCCGCGGAGTCGACGGTGAGCAGCGTCGGCATCGCCTCGCTCCACGTCCGGACGACGTTCGCGACGCCCGACAGCGCGGGGTCGTCCGCGTCGAGGTCCGCGGCCGCGTCGGAGACCACGAGCAGGACGAGCACGCCGCGGTCGACCGCGTCGGCGAGCGCCTCCTTCACCTCGGGGAGCTGCTTCGCGGTGATCGACAGCGCGACCTCGCTTTCGGCGTCAGCGAGCAGCGACCGGATCCGCTTGATCACGGTGGCCCGCGACTTGATCACCTCGAACTGCTCGGCCTGGCGCTCCACGCGGGAGTAGCGCTCCGCCAGCCCGGGCCGCATCGCGTCCACGTCGGACCGGAGCCGGTCTATCACCTCGTCGGGCGGGTTCGCGCGGATCGTCGTCGGCACGACGTGGTCGTTCACCTCGACGAAGCCGCGCTCCTCCAGCGACTCGCTCACGCTGTAGACGTACCGCTTCGAGACGCCCGCCGCGTCGGCGACGGTGCTCGCCTTCGCCTCGCCGTGTTCCAGCAGACTGAGATAGGTGTCGACCTCCTTGTCCGAGAGCCCGAAGCGACGGAGGAGGTCGGTCAGCGTCCGGTCGTCCATACGCACGCCTCTTCCGAGCGGCACTTATAAGGGTCGGTCCGGGGCGTCAGACCGCCGCCCCGGCGTCGGCGCTCTCGCGGGCGCCGTCCGCGGTTCGACGGCAGTCAGCGGAGGACCGCGACCGCGTCGACCTCGATTCTGGTCTCGCCGTCTTCCGCCTCATCGTCGCTCGCGTCGCTCGCTCCGAGTATCTCCTCGTCGCCCCCGAACAGGTCGGCCTCGACTCCGTCGGGCACGGCGACGGTCGCCGACGCCTCGGCGAAGTTGGCGACGACGAGGAGCGGGTCGCGATCGGCGTCGCCGCCGTCGGCCGCCCCGTCCGCCGGCGGCGTCCGCTCGTAGGCGAGCACGCGCTCGGCGTCCCCCTCGACGACGCGGGCGTCGGCCGCCCGGTCGTCAAACCTCACGGCTCCGTCGCGGAGGAGCGGTTCCGCCTCGCGCAGCGCGGCCAGCCGGCGGTGGAACTCGGTGAGGCCGTTGTCGCCGTCGTGCCACCGGATCGGGCCCCGGTACGTCTCGTTGCCGCGCTCCTGTCCCGCGTAGATCATCGGCGCGCCCGGCAGCGTGAACGTCACGGCCGCGGCCGCGCGGAGGGCCGCTCGGCCGTGCTCGGCGAGGTACCGGTCCTCGTCGTGGTTCTCGACGTAGCGCATCTGGGAAGCGGGGTCGTCGAAGCCGAGCCACTCGCCGCGCGCGAGGGCGGTCTCGACCGCGTCCGCCGGCGCCTCGCCCGCGCCGACCGCGCGGAGCGTCTCGTACAGCGAGGTGTCGTAGTGGCGGTGGAACTCGCCCTCGCCGTAGAACGGGTCGTGCGGGATCGTCTCGTCGAGGAGGAGGACGTCGTCCGGGACGCGGTCGGCGACCTCCTTCCAGAAGCCGTGCGGGACCCCCCACGCCACGTCGGCGCGGAACCCGTCGACGACGCCGGCCCACTCGTCGACGACGCCGAGCAGCCACTCGCGGACGGTCGGGCTGTCGTAGTTGAGGTTCGGGATCCGCCCCCACTCGAAGTAGTAGTCGGGCATGTCCCCCTCGCCGAGCTCGGCCCAGTCGATCCCGGTCACGTCGGCGGCCCCGTCGGTCCGCCGGTAGTGGTCGGCGTACGCGTCGACGCCGGCAGAGTGGAGCTGGAAGGCGGGGTGGTCGCGGGAGGTGTGGTTGATCACCAGATCGAATATCACGCGGATCCCGGCGTCGTGGCAGGCGTCGACCAAGGACTCGAACGCCTCGCGGGAGCCGAGGTCCGCGGCGGTGTCGTCGTAGTCGGTGACGTGGTAGCCGTGCTCGGTCGGCGACGCGAGGACGGGGGTGAGCCACAGCGCGTCGACGCCGAGGTGCTCCAGGTACTCGACCCGGCGCTCGATCTCCCGGAACGTCGTCGGCAGCGTGTCGCCCGCGAACGACCGCACGAACACCTCGTAGACCGTCGGCGACTCGGCCCACTCGGGCGTCGGGTTCGGGTCGGCGACCGCGACCGCGTCGTCGACGCCCCCCTCGGAGTTCGCGTCGGTTCCACCCGTCTCGATCCGCACCGTCTCCGCGGCGCCGTACCGCTCGCCGCGCGGGACCGCGTGGATCCGGACCGACTCGGGGAGGTCGTCGAGCGGGACCGTGAGCGTCCGGCCGTCCGCGCGCGACTCGACCGCCGCGACCGTCTCCGGGTCGGCGTCGCGGTCGTCGACGAGGAACGTCGCGTCGAGCGCGTCCGGGTCGCCGCCGCGCTCGACCTCGTCGACCGCCGGAGCGGGCTCGACCGCGGCGGTCAGTCGGAGCCGGTCGCTCCCTCCGTCGTCACCGGGCTCGTCGGCCTCGACGACTGTCGCGTCCAGCGAGAGGCGCGGTCGGCCGGGGCCGGGCACCTCGCACTCCCCGTGAACCGCCGCCGAGCGGTCGCCGTTCGGGACGAAGCCGTAGCCGTGTCGCCCCGGCGGGACGCGGACCGAGGCGACCCACTCGTCGCCGTCGCGCTCGGCGTGATCGAGCGCGAGCCGGTTCTCGTTGTGCGGCCACAGCAGGGAGACGCGGTCGACCTCGCCCTCCTCGACGGCGAGGTCGTCGGCCGAGACGCGGATCGCCGCCTCGCGCCGCTCGTCGGGGAAGACCCTGACGCGCTGGCGGTGGACGCCGTCGGGCGCGTCGAGCGCGAGGACGTAGGTCCCGGGGGCGTCGGGCGCGAGGTGGACGACCGGGTCGTCGCCGCGGCCCGTCTCGCCCGCGCGCAGCACCGCCGACGAGGCGTCCGCGGTCGATGGCTCCTCGTCCTCGACCGCGGTCGCCGAACTCGGCGGGCCCGTCGCGTCCGGGTCCGGACCGTCTCCGGGGGAGAGGTCGCTGTCGGCGGGCGCGTCGCGGACGGTCCAGCGGTAGGTCCCGTCGGGGTCGGGGGATCGCGGCGCCAGCTCGACGGGCTCGCCGACGCTCGTCGTTCGCGGGGGGCCGGGTTCGTGCACGCTCCGCCTCTCGTCGCGCCGCGGTTTGAGGGTTTCCGTTCGCTAAACGAATGAACAATAATTACACCAAAGCTTCATACCGGCCGGCGGCGTGTGTTCGCGTAATGCAGCTCCGCGACGCGCTCGACGACTACAAGCGTCACGCCGGCGACGGGACGCGCTTCCCCGGCGAGCGGCGCACCGTCTCCGGCCGGTTTTCGGGCGGCGACGGCCGGCTCGTCCACGTCGGCGACGACGGCGAACTCCGCGACTTCGGCTACCCGCTCACCGGCCGGACGGGGCTCGTCCGGTCCCGGATCGGCCTCGCCGTCGGCGACGAGGTGGCGTGGCTCGACGAGGCCGAGACGACCCAGCGGTACGTCGGCGACACCGCGCTGGTCGAGACGGTCCACGAGACGGCGCGCGCGACCGTGACCCGCCACGACGTCACGCTCGGCGACGCGCACCTCACCCGGGCGTCCGTCGAGTTCGACGACGCGGGCGACGAGGTCGCCGACGGAGCCGCCGCCGACCCCGCGGACGCCTCGCTCGTCGTCTACGCCCGCTTCGCGCCCGACGGCCGCGACGACCGCGTGGGACAGCTCCGGTTCGACGACGCCGTCGAGGTGTACCACGCCGACGAGCACGACTTCCTCGCGAGCGCGACCGGCTTCGCGGACCTCCGCGGCCAGCTCCCGGCGACGTTTCCCGAACTGCTCGCCGACGACCCGACCGACCTCCCGCGCGACCGCGACGGCGACCGCTACGAGGAGGAGCGGCTCTCCGGCGAGGTGATCGCCGACGTCCCGTTCTCGGACGGGGTCGCGACGGTCGCCACGCTGCTGACGGACCGGACCGAGACCGACCGCGAGGCGGCCCGCGAGCGCCTCGACGCGCTCTTCGCCGACCTCGACACCGTCGACGCGCTCGCGGACGCGGCCGCCGACGCGCTCCCCTCGGTGCCCGAGTCGACGCCCGCCCGCGACTCCGTGGTCGCCGACCTGCGCGTCCTCTCGCTGCTCTCCGCCCCCAGCGGGCTCCGGATCGCGGGCCCGGACTTCGACCCCTACTACGAGCACTCCGGCGGCTACGGCTACACGTGGTTCCGCGACGACGCGGAGATATCCGGGTTCCTCCTCGGCGCCGCCGACGCGCTCGGCCTCGACCTCGGCGACTGGCACGCCCGCTCCGCGCGGATGTACGTCGCCACGCAGCGCCCCGACGGCTCGTGGCCCCACCGGGTGTGGCCCCGCGACGGCGCGCTCGCGCCCGGGTGGGCGAACGCCCGCATCGAGGACGGGCCGGACGTCGACTACCAGGCCGATCAGACCGGTAGCGTCGTCGCGTACCTGGCGCGGGCCCGGGCGGCCGGCGTCGACACTGAGGGGCTCGACCGCACGCTGGTCGCCGCGCTCGCGGGGCTCGACCGGACGCTCGAACCGGACGGCCGCCCGGTCGTCTGTCAGAACGCGTGGGAGGACTCGGCGGGGCGGTTCACGCACACCGCCGCGACGTTCTTGGAGGCGTACAGCGAGCTCGGCCGACACGGCGAGGGTCTCTCCGCCGACGCGCTCGACGACCCCGACGCCGTGCCGGGCGCCGACTCGCTGCCCGAGGACCTCGCCGCGCACGCCCGCGACCGGGCCCGCGAGGTGTACGACGCGCTCGACGACCTCTGGGTGCCCGAACGCGGCTGCTACGCGGTCTGCGAGACGCTCGACGGCGGGATCGACGACCGGCTCGACTCCGCCACGCTGGCGCTCGCGGCCGCGCACCGCTCGTTCGACGCGGTCGGCGCGGTCGACGACGAGCGCCTCGACCGGCTGGTCTCGCACGTGGAGACGGTCGTCGACGGGCTCCACCACGAGACCGACGAGGTCACCGGGTTGATCCGCTACGAGGGCGACGGCTGGCGACGGGCGGACCAGCTCTCCGAGAAGGTGTGGACCGTCTCGACCGCGTGGGGGGCGAACGCCTGCGCGGAGCTCGCGGCACTGCTCGCGGCGCACGACGACCCGCGCGCCGCCGAGATGACGGCCCGGGCCCGCGACCTGCTCGCGCACGTCTCGCCGGGCGGTACGCTCTGCGAGCCGACGACGTACCTCCCCGAGCAGTTCTTCGACGACGGGACGCCCGACAGCGCGACCCCGCTCGGCTGGCCGCACGCGATCCGGCTGGCGACGGTCGCGCTGCTCGACGACGAACTGCCGCAGTTCGCCGACCGCGCCGCCGCGGACGACGACTGATCGGACTGCGACGCTATTTATAAACGACCACGCTGCGGTCGGCGCGTGCCGACGAGCGCCCGCAGGGCGCGAGTCGCACGCGCGAGGGACGCGGTGAGCGACGGGCGACCGGAGGGAGCCCGAGCGAACCGCGAGGCTGGGGAGGCGTGAGGTGCGTTGCTGAGCGGGGCGGGACTCAAAGGGGCAGTCGCGAGGCGGGCTCAGGCGACGCAAGCACCGAAACGAGTGATCGGAGCGAACGAGTGAGGAGCGTGGTTCGCCTGTGCCCGCCTCGCGGCTGGGGCTTTGGAGGTGTTCACCGTCGATCCGCAGTCAGCGATTTATAAGCAATCGGCTGGGGCTTTGGCGGTGTTCGCCGTCGATCCGCCAGCGACTATTTATAAGCGAGCGGCCGGGGCTTTGGAGGCGTTCACCGTTGCGTCGCTGGTAGCGCTTTATAAATGAGCGTCAAAAACGCAGTAAAACCGCTCCTATCGCCACTCGTCGCGGGGGACGCAGTCGGACTCGCGGACCGTGATCCACCGGGTGGTCCGCTCGTCCGGGTCGACGTCCCGCTCGAAGAACGTCACCTCGCCGCCGTCACCGTCGTCGGTCCGTTTACAGACGAGCTCCGGCGAGCCGTCGCGAACACGCGTGGGTGACGTGGACGTGGACATACGTCACAGTTCGCGCTCCGTCGGATAATAACTGTTGGTTTCGAACGCGGAAAAATACACACTACTGAAGTAGTTAACGTCTGTTCGGAACGCCGCGTTCAGGGCGACATCGGAACGCCGCGCTCAGCGTCACACCGAGACGCCGCGCTCAGCGGCGCACCGGCACGCCGCGCTCGTCGAGGTACGCCTTCGTCTCTTCGATGGAGTAGTCGCCGAAGTGGAAGATGGAGGCCGCGAGCCCGGCGTCGGCGTTCGCCTCGGTGAACACCTCGTACATGTCTTCCGGACCGCCGCAACCGGAAGAGGCGATGAGGGGAGTCGAGACGGCCTCGCCGACCGCCTTCATCAGCGGGACGTCGTAGCCGTCCTTCGTCCCGTCCTTGTCGATGGAGTTGACGAACAGCTCGCCGGCGCCGCGCTCCTCGGCCTCCTGCGCCCACGCGACGGCGTCGATGCCGGTGCCCTCGCGGCCGCCCTTCTTCGTGCACTCGAACCACACCGTCTCGCCCTCTTCGTCCTCGTAGAAGTGCTCGCCCGCGTCGTCGTACCGCCGGCGCGCGTCGACCGAGATGACGATGCACTGGCTGCCGAACGCGGCCGCGCCCTCCTCGATGAGCTCCGGGCGCTCCAGGGCACCGGTCGTGATCGACACCTTGTCCGCGCCGGCGCGGAGCGTCTCCTTGATGTCGGCCTTCGTGCGGATGCCGCCGCCGACCGTCAGCGGGATGAAACACTCGTCTGCGACCCGGTTGACCACGTCGAGCATCGTCTCGCGCCCGTCGGCGCTGGCGGTGATGTCGAGGAAGACAAACTCGTCGGCGCCCGCCGCGTTGTACTTCTTCGCCAGCTCGACGGGATCGCCGGTGTACTCCAGGTTCTCGAAGTTGACGCCGGTGTACACCGCGGCGTCGCCGCCGTCGTCGAGGTCGACGTCGATACAGGGGATGATGCGCTTCGTGAGTCCCATTCGTTGGCGGAGCGTAGGCCGCGGCTCCGGTTAAAAGGCCCGGGGCTCACTCGGCGAGGTCCTACTCGGCGTCGTCGACCGCAGCACCCTCGTCTTCGGCCCCGACGCGCTCGCCGCCCGTCTCGGCCCGCCGGTCGTACTTCGCGACGGCGCGGTCCGCGCGCGTCGAGACCCCGTTCGGGTTCCGCGCGGGGCTCCGGTCGCGACGCCGCGCGACGAGCCCGTCGGAGGTGCCGCCGGTGAGCCCGACCAGCACGTCGCGGCCCGTCGCGGCCCAGCGCGAGGGGGTCGACTCGCCGCGGACCACGTCCCTCGCGGCGCCGAGCGCGTCGCCGACCGCGTGCGATCCCGTTCGGAGGAGGACGGTCGGCCGCACGCCGTAGTTCTTCAGCAGGCGGTAGGCGAGCCCGCGGTACTTCCAGCCCCACTCGTGGGCGCTGCGCCCGCCGTCCGCGGCGGTCGGGGCCGGGAGCTCCTTCCGCGCGGCCATCGCCGGCCGCCACGCCACCTCGCGGTCCATCCGCGCGAGCCGGTGGGCCGCGTCGCGCGCGCCGCCGACCCGGAGGTACTCGTCGAAGCCGTCGAGGTCCCGGAGGGCGTCCCGCCGGAACGCGACGTTCCCGCTCTCGAAGTAGGTGACGTCCCGGCCGGCGATCCGGTTGCGCTCCGGCTCGCTCGGGTCGTCGCCCGGCGCGTCGTCCGGGCGGTCAGCTCCCGCGTCCGCCCCGCTCGGCGGGACGGGCGTTACCGGTCCCGAGACCACGGGGGCCGCGTCGAGCCCCTCGGTGACCGCGTTCCGCCACCCCGGCTCGATCCGGTTGTCGTAGTCCACCAGCGCGACCGCGTCGCCCGTCGCCACCTCGATGCCGGCGTTGCGGGCGACGTTGACGGTGCGGTCGGAGATCTCGACCAGCACGTCGACGCCGTCGCGGTCGCGAACCATGCCGGTCGTGCCGTCGGCCGAGGGACCGTTCACGACGATCACCTCGGCGTCCGGCGCGTCGACCGCCAGCGCGTCGAGGCAGGCGGCCAAGCGGTCCCGACCGTTGAGCGTCGGGACGACGACCGAGAGGTCCATACGAGCCGCTATCGGGACGAGGAGGTAAAAAGGACTGCGTGTGCGTTCGGCCGGCTCGGGTCGGCTCCGAGTCGGCTGCGGTCAGCGGTCGCGGCGCGCGAACCGTTCAGGTCGTCAGGTAGTAGACCTGCTTGCGCGCGTCCTTGAAGCTGTACCGCGAGTCGACGAGGCCCTCCTCCTCGAGGCGGTTGAGCGCGTAGCGGACGGTGCGGTCGGGCAGCAGCGACTCCTCGGCGAGGCCGCCCTGCGAGAGGGGGGCGTCCCCCTCCAGTACCTTCGCGACGAGCTTGGCGCTCGGGGGCAGCTCGCGCAGGCGGTCGCGGTACTCGGACTCCGACAGGCGGTCTTGGTCAGCGGTCTCCGCGGGACTGGTACTCATGTCTCACACGAATCTCGTGGGTAGTGGTAAAGGTTGGCTACATATAGGGGAATCTGCCTGTGATAATATAATGTGTTAATATCACTTTTCGTCCGCCAATCATAGACGATCTATGAGGTAGGTTTTCCGACGCGGGGCCCTATCACGTCGCGTGATACCCGAGTCCCACGTCGACATCCTCGAAGCCGAGTCGTACGCGCACTTCGCGACCGTCGGACCTGACGGGCTCCCCCACGTCACCCCGGTGTGGGTCGACCACGAGGACCGCGAGTACGTCCTCGTGAACACCGCCCGCGGACGACGAAAGGAGCGGAACGTCCGACACAACCCGAAGGTCGGCGTCAGCGTGCTCGACCCCGACGACCCGTACCGGTACGTCTCCGTCCGCGGCGAGGCGGAGCTGACCGAGGAGGGCGCGCGCGAGCACATCGACGAGCTCGCCCGCCGGTACTTCGGCGTCGACGAGTACCCGCACCACGACGAGGAGGAGGGCGCGCGCGTGATCGTCAAAATTCCGGCCGAGAACGTCGCCACGAGCGGGTAACCGCGGACCGCCGGGCCGTTCCCGGCCGCCCGAATCGGGACCGCCGCCGGGCCGTTCCCGGCCGCCCGCACCGGAGCCGTCGCCGGACCGCATCCAGTACGGTTTTGTCGGTCCGGCCTCCATCACGGACAACGTGAAGGGACAGGACTGGTACCAGGCCGACGAGGTCGCCGAGGAGTACGACGACGTCCGCTTCTCCGGCGGCGGACAGCTCATCGACCGCCGCGAGAAGGAGGCCGTCCTCGCCGCGCTCGGCCCGATCGACCCGGGCCACCGCGTGCTGGAGGTCGCCTGCGGCACCGGTCGGTTCACGACGATGCTCGCCGACCAGGGCGCGGATGTCGTCGGGCTCGACGTCTCCCGCGAGATGCTCGAACAGGCCCGCGAGAAGGTCGCCGCCGCCGGGCACGCCGACGCGGTCGAGTTCCTCCGCGGGGACGCCTCGCGGCTCCCGTTCCCCGACGACCACTTCGACACGGTCGTCGCGATGCGCTTCTTCCACCTGATGGAGGACCCGGTCCCGTTCGCGAAGGAGCTCCGCCGGGTCAGCCGCGATCAGGTGTTCTTCGACACGTTCAACGGCCGCAGCCTGCGGACGCTGTACACCTGGCTGCTCCCGATGGGCTCGCGGCTCTACTCGGAGCGGCAGGTCGCCGCCATGCTCGGCGAGGCGGGGCTCACGCTCGCGAACGAGGAGCACGACTTCGTGTTGCCGTACGGCTTCTACCGCGAGCTCCCGGGCGCCGTCGCGAAGCCGTTCCGGACGCTCGACGAACTCGTCGGCGACACGATTCCCGGCGACTACGTCGCCTCGGTGTCGTACTGGGACGCCCGGGTGACGGGCGAGGAGTGAGCGGCGCGACGGGTTCGACACGTCCTGTCCCGCCGCTGAAAGAACGATCGTAGCCGCTCAGCCCGCCTCTTCGACGACTTCGCCGACGGCGAAGTTGGACTTCACTTCGGTCACTTCGATCTTCACGCGCTCGCCGACCTCGGTGTCGGGGACGATGATCACGTACCCGCGCTCGACGCGGGCGATCCCGTCGCCCTGCTTGCCGAGGTCCTCGATCTCGACGTAGCGCATCTCACCCGGCTCGACCGGGGGCTGCGGTCCGTCGTCGTTCCGCGAGGGAGAGGCGTCGGCGCCGTCCGCCGACGCCGCGGTCCCGTCGCGGGCGACGAGCGCGACGCGGTACGTCTCGCCCGGTTCCAGCGATCCGGCGTCGATCTCTCGGTCGGGCACGTCGACGACGTACTCGCCGTCGTCGGTCTCGCGAACTTCCGCGCTGAACAGACAGAGGAGCTTCTCGGAGATTTCCATAGTAGACTCCACCGGAGACTGATCGCGAGCCAGTATAGTTGTACCGCCGACACAGTCAGGCGTCGCGCCGATCCGAGTCTCGGCCGGTTCCCGGAGCGCCGTCGCCTTCGGAGCCCCGCCGCCTCCGGATCCCCACTACCCCCGGAACTCCTCGTCACGGGACGAAGGTCTTTGTCACGCCCGGCCGAATCAGGCCCCATGACAGCACCGGAGTTCCGACACGGCGCCGTTTCACCACCGATCGTCACCCCGTTCGACGCCGGCGGCGACGTCGACACCGACGCGCTCGCGGACCACGTCGACGCGCTCGTCGAGGCCGGGCTCGACGGGATCGTCCCCTGCGGGACCACGGGCGAGTTCGCCAGCCTCACCGACGAGGAGCGGTGGACCGTGGTCGAGACGGTCGTCGACGCGGCCGACGGGCGCGTGCCGGTGATCGCCGGCGCGGCGGACACCTCGGTCGCGGGGGTCCGCGAGCGCCTCGACGCCGTCGACGCGGCCGGCGCGGACGCGGCGCTGGTCACCCTCCCGTACTACCACAACTCGACGGCGCCGGCGGGACAGCGTGACTTCCTCGACGCGGTCGCCGACGACGCGCCGCTCCCGATCTACCTCTACGACATCCCTTCGACGGTCGGCGAGCCGATCGACCCCGACGTGCTCGCGGCCGTCGCCGAGCGCGACTCGATCGTCGGGCTGAAGGACACCAGCGGCGACGTCTCGGCGGTCGACGCCGCCGTCGACCGGACCCCGGACGAGTTCACGGTCTTCCAGGGCGTCGACGCGCTGTTGTACCCGAGCGCGAGCCTCGGCGTCGACGGCGGGATCCACGCGCTCTCACAGGTGATCCCGGAGGTCTTCGTCGCGCTCGGCGAGGCGATCCGCGACGGCGACGACGAGCGGGCGCTGACCCTCCACCGTCGCGCGGTCAGGCCGCTGTTCGCCCGCTGCGGCGACCACGGCTTCGCGCCCGCGACGAAGGTCGCGGCCGCCCACCGCGGCTTCGTCTCGGATCCGGCCGTGCGCCCGCCGCTCACGCTCCCGGACGAGGCCGCCCGCGAGGACATTCGCGCCGACGTGGACGCGGCGCTGGACGTCGTCTGAGAGCGACGCGGATCCGAGCGGTCGCTACCCTTCGCGGACGGGGGTCCCGTCGGCCTCCTTCGGGCCCTCGGAGTCGAAGACGACGACGTCGCCGGCGGCCCGCTCTCGCGCGCCGGGGTCGTAGCCGTCGCGGACGCCGATCGCCTCCTCCAGCTCGCGCACCGCGCGCTCCTTCAGCGCGCCGGCCAGCTCCTCGGCGTCCTCGCGGGAAATGTCGCGACCGAGCCCCTCGCACTCGTGGGCGCGGACGACGCCCGCCTCGTCGACCGCCTCGCCCATCGGCTGGCTCGTCCCCTCTAAGGCGACGCTGAACGGGTAGGTCCGGCAGATCAGCGGGCGCGCGTCGTGGACCGTACAGGCACCCTGGCCGTCCGACTCGTCGTAGAAGGTGCAGTCCCCGCAGCCGTCGGTCGCGAGCGCCCACTCGAACGTCTCGCCGGACGGCCCTCCCTCTCCGTCCGCGTCGAGGCCGAACGGCATCGGCCGGGCCACGTCGCGCCAGTCGTACGCCTCGCCGAACTCCTCCTCGGCGGCGTCCGCGACGCGCCGGACCTCGTCCGGGAAGACGGTCGCGGTGTGGGGCTCGCGGTCGGCGTCGTCGCCGTCGTGGCAGCCGGACTCGCTCTCGGCGCCTCCCGCTCCGTCGTCCTCGGCCGCGTCCTCATCTTTCCCCGCTCCCTCCGGCGCGCCGCCCGGTTCGTCGGGCGCGTAGCCGGTACAGCAGCCGCCGCAGCGCGTGCACTCGAAGCCGATGGACTCGATGGCGTCCGCCAGCTCCGCGACGTCGAGGTCGCGGGCCGCGGCGAGTTCGGCTTCGAGCGACTCCATGCGACCCGGTTGCGGCGCGACGCGGTTAACGTCGTCTCTTCGAGTGACGCCCGCTTCGTTCGGCCGGCGACGACCGGGGGGCGAAGGAGCGAAGTGCGCCCGTCCCCTACCGGCTCGGCGTGAAGGAGTTCGAGCGAAAACAGCTCTTGGAACGGGTCGAGCGGGAGTCCTCGACGATCGGCGTCGACATCCCCGAGTCGATCGAGATCCAGGGCGAGGCGATCGACCTGCGGTCGTTCGTCTTCGAGATCAAGCGCCGCGACACCGTTCCGCCCGGCGAGCGCGACCGCGTCGAGCGCGCGAAGCGGAACCTGCGGCGCGAGCGGATCGACCGGCTCGAACGCATCGAGGAGAACGAGGTGAGCTACGAGGAGGGCGAGCGGCTGGCGGCGTCGATCATCGGCATCGACCGCGCGCTGGAGGCGTTAGAGGGGCTCGACGCGCCCGACCCGGAGACGGAGGCGAAACGGCAGGAGGCCGCCGACCGGAAGCGCTGGATGAACTTCTTAAAGAAGGCGCTCGGCCGCGACGACGCGAGCGGGGGCGGCGGTCGCACGCGCTTCTGACCGGATGCGCTCGCGCGGGCACTCGCGCTCGCGGCGCTCAGTTCCCGGTGAAATCGATCCGCGACCCGCTGCCGTCGCCCTTTCCGTCGGAGGGGCCGAGCCGGACGAACTCGTAGGCGTCGTCGTCGAGGTACACCGCGTCGTCCGCGACCGCGACGTCGACCGATTCGAGGACGGCGCCCTCGCAGGGGCCGAAGTTGCAGTAGCCGCCGTCGGCCTCGAACGTCGCGCCGTGCGTCTGACAGAACACCTCGCCCTCCCGCACGAACGCGCCGTCGTCCTTGTCGAGGCGCACGTCCGTCCAGTGTTGGCAGTAGTTCCGGAACGCGCGCACCTCGCCGGCGGCGCGGGTGAGGATCGCCTCGACCTCGGGGCCCCCGTCCTCGCCCTCGCCGAGGTCGCCCTCCCCCTCGTCGACGGCGTCCGGGTCGGTCGGTCGGAGCGTCGCGAGCAGCGTGCTCTCCTCGGGAACCTCCTCGACGCCGGCCATCCGGCGAGCCTCGTCCATACGAGTCGGTGGCGTGGGCTCGATTTGAACGCTGTGGTCGGGCTCGGCACCTCGTCGGAGAGCGTCCGCGCGGCGCCCGCTCGCTTATAAATAGCTGACTGAAGATCAACGGTGAATATCGCCAAAGCCCCAGTCGCTCTCTTATAGGTAGTTGCTGGCGGATCGGCAAAGAACACCGCCAAAGCCCCAGTCGCTCTCTTATAGGTAGTTGCTGGCGGATCGGCAAAGAACACCGCCAAAGCCCCAGCCGCGAGGGCTCGCGCGGCTTGCTGCGCGCCTCGCTCAGTCGCTCGCGTTGCTCGCTCAGTCGCTGCGGTGCTTGCTACGCCGTGCTTCGCCCTCGCGACTGCCCCTTTGAGTCCCGCCCCGCACCGCTCCGCACAGCACCTCACACCTCCCCAGCCTCGTCGCTCCCTCCGCTTCGCTCCGGTCGCGACTCCCTCGCGCGTGCGACTCGCGGCCGTCGCTTCGCTCCGGCCGCTCGCAGGCACGCGCCACCGCACCGCACACCATTTTTAAATACGGTGTCGCGATCGACGACGATCGGGGAGGGCGATCCCGGTCAGCTGCGGTCGTCGACCGTCACAGCCGCTCGCCGTCGTAGTGTCGCTCCTCGATCCGCCGGTCGTAGAGGCGCGAGATGAGCGTCGTGAGCGGGCCGGCGGTCCCCTCCCCGTCGCCGTCGACCGCGATGCCGTCGACGGTCGCCACGGGCCGGACCTCCCACGTCGAGTTCGTGAGGAAGACCTCGTCGGCCTCGCGCACGGCGTCCGGCGCGTAGGTCCCCTCCTCGACCGGGATCCCCTCCGACTCCGCGATCTCGATCACCGTCGCTCTGGTGACTCCGGGGAGTATCGGGCCGTCGAGCGACGGGGTCTTGAGGGCCGTCCCGTCGACGAAGAAGAGGTTCGAGGTGGCGCCCTCCGCGACGTGGCCGTCCGGGTCGAGCATGAGCGCCTCGTCGGCGCCGGTCACCCGGAGCTCCAGCCGGGCGAGGATTCCGTTGAGGTAGTTGTGCGTCTTCGCCGCGGCCGGGATCGCGCGGTCCGCGGGCTTGCGCGTCTTCGTCGTCTGGAGCGCGGCCGGGCCGTCGTGGACCGGGTCGCTCCCGACGCCGCCGCGCGGGAGCGGCTTCGCGATGGCGACCACGGTCGGGTCGACCTCGGGTTTCGGGTCGAGCGTGCCGGGCTGAACGCCCCGGGTGATCGAGAGCTTCACGTACGCGTCCGCGAGGTCGTTCGCGGCGAGCGTCTCGTCGACCCGCCGTTTCAGCTCCGCGTCGGCGATCCCGTGGTCGAGCGCCAGCGTCTCGCAGGTGTCCCGGAGCCGGTCGGCGTGCGCCTCCCAGCTGAAGACGTCGCCGCCGTACGCGCGCATCGTCTCGAAGGCGGCGTCGCCGTAGGCGAACCCGCGGTCCTCCACCGAGACGGTCGCCTCCGGGGCGGGGACGAGTTCGCCGTCGACGTGGTACCGCAGCGGGTCGTCACTCATGCGTTTCGCACACCTCCACGAAGTTCCGGACCAGTCGCTTCCCGCGCGGCGTGAGGATGCTCTCCGGGTGGAACTGGACGCCGACGTGCGGCTTCTCGCGGTGGCGCACACCCATCACGACCCCGCGCTCCTCGTCGGTGCGCGCGGTCTCGACGAGCTCGTCCGGGAGGTCCTCGCGCTCGACGCACAGCGAGTGGTACCGGCCGACGCGCAGGCGGTCGGGGAGCCCCGCGAACACCCCCTCGCCGTCGTGGGTGATCGTCGAGGGCTTCCCGTGGACGACCTCCGGCGCGTGGCCGACGGGACTCCCGCGGCTCGCGCACAGCGCCTGATGGCCGAGGCAGACGCCGAACACGGGGCGGTCGAGCTCGAAGACCGCGGTCGAGATTCCGGCGTCGGCCGGGGTGCCCGGTCCGGGCGAGACGACGACGCCGTCCGGGTCGAGCGCGCGGATCCCCGCGAGGTCGACCGCGTCGTTGCGCCGCACCGTCACCGCCCCGGCGACCTCGCCGACGTACTGGACGAGGTTGTACGCGAACGAGTCGTAGTTGTCGACGACGAGGACCCGCGCGTCCGAGTCGCCCGCGCCCGGGCGCCAGCCGCGTTTCGTCGTCTCGGCCGCCGATTCGGTCATCGCTCCACCGCCTCCTCAGCGGGGTCGTCGCCGGCCGTCTCCGCCGCGGACTCGTCCCCGGCCTCGACCGCCATCCCGCCCGCGGCGAGCGCCTCGTCGACCGCGCTCACGAGCGCGCGCGCCTTCGCGAGCGTCTCCTCGTACTCGGCGTCCGGGTCGGAGTCGTGGACGATCCCGGCCCCGACGCGGAGGTGGTACTCGGCGGCGTGGCGGACGAGCGTCCGAATGACGATGTTCAGCGTCGCGCGCCCGTCGAACCCGGCCGCGAACATCGACCCGGTGTACGGCCCCCGTCGCGTCGGCTCCAGCTCGTCGATGATCTCCATCGTCCGCGGCTTCGGCGCGCCCGTGATGGTTCCGCCGGGGAAGCAGGCGGCGACCGCGTCCGCGAGGCCGACGTCCGGCCGCGCCTCGCCCTCGATCAGGCTCACGAGGTGCATCACCTCGCTGTACCGGTCGACGCGGCGGTACTCCGCGACGTCGACGGTGCCGAACCGCGACACCTTCCCGAGGTCGTTGCGCTCCAAGTCGACTAACATCGCGTGCTCGGCGCGCTCCTTCTCGTCGCCGGTCAGCTCGGCCTCCAGCCCGGCGTCGGCCGCCTCCGTGTCTCCCCGCGGCCGCGTCCCCGCGATGGGCTCCGTGACGAGGCGGGCGCCGCGGTCGGGGTCGGCGGTCGGCTCGCGCTCCAGGAGGAGCTCCGGGCTCGCGCTCACGAGGTCGACGCCGCTCGGCCGGTCGGCTTCGGTTTCGCCGGTCCCGGTCTCTCCGCTCCCGCCGAACTCGATCAGCCCGGAGTACGGCGCGGGGTTCACCGTCCGCAGGGCGTCGTACGCCTCGACCGGGTGGACCGCGGCCGGCGCGGTGAGCCGCTGGGAGACGTTCGCCTGGAACGTGTCGCCGTCGCGGACGTACCCCTTGACCCGCCGGACCGCGTCGGCGTACCCCTCGCGCCCCACGTCGCTCTCGAAGGTCGCGCTCTCGGCGGTCGGGTCGGGCGCGGCCTCGGCGCTCGGGTCGCCGGTCTCGATCCGGTCTATCAGGTCCGCGGCCCGCGTCCGCCCCTCGTCGAACAGCGCGTCGAGCGCGTCGCGGTCCTCGTCGGGGTCGTCGAGTCCCTCGGGTACGCGGGGGCAGGCTGTCACGTGGAGGATGACCTCCTCGCCGCTTTCGGCGCCGTCCGCTCCGGTCGGACACTCCCACGCCGCGATCCGGTCGAACAGCGCGGCCCGGAGCCGCGGGAGCCCCCGGTCGTCGACCGCGCCGGGCCCCTCGGGCGCCGCCGGCGGGAACTCCTCCAGTTCGCGGGCGACGTCGTAGGAGAGCCAGCCGAACGCGCCGCACGGGTACGGCACCTCGCAGTCGCCGCGCGCCAGCCGCTCGCCGTCGAGGACGCCCTCCAGCGCCGCCAGCGAAGGGGAGGGCCGCCGGTAGTCGCCGGTCGCCGGCGGGTCGTCGCGCTCGTCGGGGGAATCGCCCGCACCGCCCGCGACGACCGCCTCGCCGGCGACCGTCAGCTGCTCGACCGGGTCGACGCCGAAGTACCCCCACCCGGACTGGCCGCCGGTCGTCTCGTAGAAGACGCCGCCGGGGCCGTCGCGCGCCCGGCGGTACGCGTCGAAGGGGTCGTCGACGGCGACCCGGAGTTCGACCGGGACCCGCGCGCCGTCCGGCGCTGAGGCCGCGACCGCGCGGAACCGCTCCCGGTCGGTGTGTACCGTTCGCCTCATGGGACTCCGTTCGGCGGCGGCGACGAAACAGTTGCGGTCGCCCGACCTTCAGAACTCGCTCGCGCGGTCGATCCACGTCGCGGCGCGGTTCTCGCCGACGCTCGTCCCCTCGGCCACCGTGGCGGCGTCCGCGTCGGCGAGGTCGCCGACCGTCTCGATGCCGATCTCCGCGAGGCGCTCGGCGTACGCCGGGCCGATCCCCTTGATCTCCTCGACGCTCGGGCCGCGGTCGTCGGCGTCGGTCTCGGTGGCGGCCTCGTCGGCGTCGGTCTCGGCGGCGGCCTCGTCCGCGCCCGTGGCCTCGTCGTCCTCGGCGTCGTCGATATCGGCCTCGTCGTCCTCGGCCGTCGCGGCCTCCGCCGGCTCGGCCGCCGTCTCGGCGGCGCTCGCGGCCGCCTCCTCGTCGACGAGCGACTCGGTCGAGGCGGCGGCCTCCGTCTCCGCGGCGACCGGCTCGTCGTCGTCTTCCTCGGACTCCTCCTCGTCCGCTGCGGCGGCCGCCGACCCGGTCTCGTCCGCCGGTTCGTCGTCCGCTTCGGGCGCCTCGGCGGCCGGCTCGGACTCGGCCGGCGGCTCCGATTCGCGCTCGACCGTCACTTCCGTCTCGCCGGACTCCCGCTCGCCCGAACCGCTCCCGAATCCGAGCTTCTCTTTGAGCTTCTGGAGTAGAGCCATTGCCGGCGGCTACACGTGCGAGATATTTAAAAACCGTCTCCGACGCAACCGACCGCCGTCACCGTCCCGCCGGTTTATAAGTGCGATCAGCCCGTTCCGGTGGTATGGACGTTCTCAACCCCGTGATGTGGTCGGTCCACGTCGGCTTCGCCGTCCTCTGGGTCGGCAGCGTGCTGTTCGTCACTCTCGCGGTCCTCCCGCCCGCGCTCCGCGGTGACATCGGCGGCGACGCGCTCGGCTCGGTCGTCGGCCGCCTGCGCTGGATCACCCGGATCGGCGCGGTCGCGTTCGTCGCCACCGGCGGGCACATGGCCGGGACGCTGTACACGTTCGAGGCGCTGACGGGGACGCCCCGCGGCCACCTCGTGTTGACGATGCTCGGCCTGTGGTTCGTCGGGACCGGGCTCGTCGAGGTCGCCGGCTCGAAGCTGGCGGAGGGGCTCGACGCCGGCAAGCTCCGCGAGCCAGCCCGCGACGCTAAACCCTTCCTCTACGGCGCGTCCGCCGTCTCCGTGGGGCTCATCGTCACCGCCGGGCTGCTCGCGAGCCCGGGATTGGTTTAAAAGGGCTTAGTTCGGGTAGTCGGTTCTTTTTAAGATGCCGTTGCTCGCTTATAAATAGCTGACAGCAGATCGGCGGTGAACACTTCCAAAGCCCCAGCCGTGAGGCGGGCGCACGCTCGCTGTGTTCCTCGGTCGCTCACTCCGTTCGCTCCCTGCGGTACTTGCTTCGCCTGCGCCCGCCTCACGGCTGCCCCTTTGAGTCCCGCCCCGCACCGCAACCGCACCGCACCTCATACCTCCCCAGCCTCGTCGCTGGCCCCTCCGCTTCGCTCCGGCGCCAGCGACTCCCTCGCGGACGGTTCGCGGCCGCCGGTGGCGGCCGCTCACCGGCGCGCCACTGTATCGTCTATTTATAAATAACTTGCCGCCGCGTCACTCCAACTCCGCGCGCAGCGCCGCGTTCATCGCGTCGACCGGCGCGTCCTCGTCCGTCCAGATCTCGAACGCCTCGACGCCCTGATACAGCAGCATCCACGCGCCGTCGACGGTCGTCGCGCCCGCGGCGGCGGCCTCCCGAAGCAGCCGGGTCTCGATCGGCGCGTACACCGCGTCGAGGACCGCGAGGTCGCCGTGGAGGTGCTCCGCGGGGACCGGGGTCTCCTCCGGCGCCTCCATCCCCACGCTCGTCGCGTTGACGAGCAGGTCGGCGGCCGCGACGCGGTCGCTCAGGTCGTCGAGGCCGCCGCCGGTCGCGTCCGGCACGTCCTCGGCCAGTTCGACCGCGCGCTCCGCGGTCCGGTTCGCGACGTGGACCGCCGCGCCCGCGTCGGCGAGCGCGAACGCCGCCGCCCGCCCCGCGCCGCCCGCGCCCACCACGAGCGCGTCGCGGCCGTCGACGGCGACGTCGTGGTGCGCGAGCGCCCGCGTCACCCCGGCGGCGTCGGTGTTGTGCCCGCGCGGGCGGTCGGCCTCGCCGGTCCGGACCGGTCCGTAATCGACCGTGTTGACCGCGCCGATGCGCTCGGCGAGCGGGGCGGGGTCGACCGCGCTCAGCGCGTCTCGCTTGAACGGCACCGTCACGTTGAGCCCCGCGACGCCGAGGTCGACCGCGCCCGCGATAGCCGCGGCCGCCGCGTCGGCGTCCGGCTCGAAGGTGACGTACCGGGCGTCGAGGCCGAGCGCCTCGTAGCCCGCCTCGTGCATCGGCGGCGACAGCGAGTGGCCGACCGGGTTCCCGATCAGTCCGTACACGTCCATGCCCGCTCACGCGGCCGCGACCGACAAAAGGCGGTCGGTCGGTGGTGGCCCCTCTCGTCTGTTTCCGACCGCGCTCTCACTCCCGCTGCCCTTCGGCGTCCCGCTCCGCGTCGATGACGTCTTCGAGGGTCTCGGTGCCGACGTCGCTGGCGACCTTGACGCCGACGAGCGACACGACGATGCCGCCGACGATGAACGCCGCGAGCTGCTGGACCGGCGTCATCGTCATCCCGTACACCGACAGCGGCTCGTGGATCGCCTCCTGCGCGAGGAAGTAGCCCGCGAACCCGCGGACGACGAGGGCGACCGCGCCGATGACGAACGGGAGGTTGAGGTACGGCGTCCGGATCCCCTCGTCGCGGATCAGCTCGTCGAGGAGTCGCCCCACGGCCGCGGTCACGCCCGCGACCGCGAACCACGGGACCGCCGCGTAGGCGAACTCCACGACCTCGACGAGCCGGGGCGATCCGGGGTTCAGGTCCGAGGCGGCGAGGAAGCCGAAGAAGCCGCCGACGAGGGCGAGCCCGCCCGCGACGACGTACGTCACGACCGACACCTGCCCGGCGTACAGCGCCTCGCGGACGCGCTCCGGCATCCCCGCCACGAACCGGTCGATCGCGAGGCCTTTATAAAGGAGCGCGGCGCCGAGCAGGCCCGCGACGCCGGCGATCGCCTCGCCGGCGGAGAACCAGGCGAACAGCGCGGGGACTAGGAGGAGCGCGACGCCGAACGGCACGAGGATCGTCGAGCGAAGCTGCTCGTCGGCGAGGAACTGCTTGAGCAGGTAGTAGGTGGACTCGATGTCGCGGGCCTGTCGGACGACGACGCGGTCGACGGAGTCGACCGGGATCCGCGACTCGACGACGGGGAGGACGCGCTCGTCCTCGGCGGAGTCGACGACGACGATCGCGGCCCGCGGGTCGTACCGGTCCACGAGGTCGTCGAGCTGGGAGGCGATAGAGCGGTCGGCGCCGACCGCCGTGTCGCTCTCGGCGGAGACGACCGCCACGACCGACTCCTCGCGCTCGTCCCTGAGGTCGCGGGCGACGCGCAGCGACTCCAGCAGGCAGTTCACGCTGGCGTCCTCGGGGTCGTCCAGCCCGGCGTCCGTGACCAGCGACCGGACGGCCTCCCAGCCGGCGACCGGCATCGGGACGTTGGTGGCGCGACCGATCGCTCCGGACCGGTCGACGCAGATGACCAGCGTCGTCACGTGTCGTCCCACACCGCGACCGGACAAAAATCCTCCCCGTCTCCGGCCGCGCGGCGTTCCGCGCTCGCGGACCCGCTTCCGCCCGTTATCGGAACTCCACGTCGATGTCGCCGCCGTCGTCGACGAAGGCGTCCGAGACGCCGCTCCCGGCCGCGAACGCGACGCGCTCGGCGCCGATACCGAGCCGCTCGGCGAGCCCGCGCTCGGGGGTGAACTCCTTGACCTCCGGCTCGGCCCCGAGCAGGTCGGCGAGCCGGTCCTCGACGTCGTCCTCGGTGCCCAGCTCGTCGACGAGCCCCAGCTCCGCGGCGTCGTCGCCGAGGTACACGCGCGCCTCGGTCTCCCGGATCGCCTCGGGGTCCATGTCGCGCCCCTCGCTCACCGTCTCGACGAACTGCTCGTAGTAGCCGTCGATGATCCCCTGGAGGTACTCGCGCTCGTCCTCCTCGATCTCCTTCAGCGGGACGCCGGCGTCCTTGTACTCGCCCGCCGTGAACTGCTCGTAGGAGATGCCGAGCTTGTCCGCGAGCCCCTTCGCGTTCGGGCGGGAGCCGACGACGCCGATGGAGCCGACGAGGCTCGCCTCGCGCGCCCACAGCTCGTCGCAGCCGCTCGCGATCCAGTAACCGCCGGACGCGCAGGTGTCGGTCGCGTACGCCACCGTCGGCCCGTCGAAGTCGGCGGCGGCCCGCCGGATGTCGTCGCTCGGGACGACCTCCCCGCCGGGGGTGTTGAGCTCGACGAGCAGCGCCTCGACGTCCTCGTCCTCGTCGGCCGCCTCGATCTGTTCGACCACGTCGTCGGCGGTCGCGCCGCTCGGGCCCGACAGCGGCGAGGGTCGCCCCTGACGCCGCCGGATCGGCCCCGACACGGTCACCTTCGCGGTGTTGTACTCGTCCGCGTCACCGAACCGCCCGCCGGTGAGTCGCCCGAGGAGCGCGCGGCCCGCGATCGTCGTCGCCGCGCCCACCGCGGCGGCCGCGAGCAGCCCCTTCCGTCCGTTCGTCGGCGCGTCGTCCATACCGGCGGTAGGGAACGCGGACGGTTATATACTGGCGTTGTGGAAATCGGCGGCGGCGGAGTGCGCTGACGGATCCGACGCAGACACCGCGGCCGCCGTTCCATCGAACGGTTGTTCCGCGCCGTTCCGAACTGGGCGTTTTATTTTGGACGACGTGGTACCGGTCAGCGATGAGCGACGGGCAACGGTCATCCCCGGGGACCGAACGGTGGCGCTTCGAGGCCGACCGCTGGGACACCTGTTGGCCGACGGTGAGGGACGGAACGGTGTACGTCGGGAGCACCGACGGGACCGTGTACGCGGTGGACGCGGCCGACGGGTCGGCACGGTGGCGCTTCGAGACTCAGGGGCACTTCGCCACGACGCCGGTCGTAGCGGGCGAAACGGTATACGTCGGGCACCGGTCGGGAGGTCTGTATGCGATAGACACGAAACACGGGACCGAACGGTGGCGCTTCGACGGTGGAAAACGGCCGATCGTGGCGGACGCGACCGTGTACACCGGCGGCCGTACGGACGGGTGTCTGTACGCGCTCGACGCCGCGACCGGAGACGAACGGTGGCGTTTCGAGACCGACGGGTACGTCCAACGGTCGGTGAGAACGGCCGACGGGACCGTCTACGTCGGAAGCCACGACGGCAGCCTGTACGCCCTGAACGCGACCAGCGGGATCGAACGGTGGGGCTTCGAGACCGGAGACCTGATCCGGAGTCCGCCGGTGGTCGCGGAGTCGACGATATACGTCAAGAGCGGCGACGGGAATCTGTACGCGGTAGACGCGAACGACGGGACCGAGAAGTGGCGCTTCGCGGTCGGAGTCGGGGACGCTCCATCGGCGGTAACGGGATCGACGGCGTACGTCGGGGGCGGCGACGGAACCGTGTACGCGGTGGACGCGAGAGACGGGATCGAACAGTGGCGGTTCGAAACCGAGGGGGAGTTCCGCTTTTCTCCCGTCGTGGTCGATTCGACGGTGTACGTCGCGAGCAGCGACGGGACCGTGTATGCGGTGGACGCGAACAGCGGGACCGAACGCTGGCGCTTCGCTGTCGGAGGAGAGATCCAAACCGCACCGACCGTGGCGGATTCGAGCCTGTTCGTCGGCGGCCACGGCGGGATCGTGTGTGCGGTGGACGCGAACGACGGGACCGAGGAGTGGCGTTTCGAGGCCAGCGCCGGGGACTGGTCCGTGGCGACGCTGACGGACTCGACGGTATTCTTCGGGAACTATAACGGGAACGTGTACGCCGTAGCCCGGACCGAAACGGGCCGCTCCGGCGCCATAGAGGTGAGGGACCGATCGGACCGGACGGGGGACGTGGAGCCGGCTGAGATGCAGGCCGGGAGCTGCGAGAGCTGTGGTGCGGATCTGCCCGCGTCCGGCGAGTCGGAGTTCTGCCCGTCGTGTGGAGTCCACCGGACGTGTCGAAACTGCGGGATGAACTTCGCCGAACGCGGGCTCGACGACCCGGCGTACTGCCCGGAGTGCGGGGCCGAGCAGTAATCGCACCTCGGCCTATATTCCCGGCGCCGTCGGTCGTCACGGCCGGTCCTTCCGCTTGACGGGGGCGACGCTGTCGACCGAGAAAAACCGCAGAAAACCGCGTCGGAACCGGGGGAATCGACCGACTTACAGGAGGCCGGTCTTCTGGAGCTTCATCAGGTCCTCGGTGTCGAGCGTCTCGCCCTCCTTGAACTTCTGATAGATCTCTTCGGCCTCTTCCTTCTCTTCCTCGCGCTTCTCGGCGCGCTCGTCCTGCCGCTCTTCCTCCTCCTTCTTGTCGAGCTCGCGCAGGCGCTTCTGGACGCGGACGAAGTCCTCGTGGTGGCGGTCGGCCGCCTCCTGGGCCTCGACGAACAGCTCGTGCATCTCGTCGGCCTCGTCGCGGATGTCGTCGGCCTCGCGGTAGGCCTCGATCATCTGGTTGTGGTGCTCCTGGGCCTTGTCCGCGAGCTCCGTCACCTTCTGGTGGTGCTGGGACGCCTCGGAGCGGACCTCCTCGGCCTCCTCGACGAGCTCGTCGAGCTCGCTCGTGTCGTCGACCTTCTCCTTCTTCTCGGCGAGCTTCTCGCGTTTGTCGTCGATCTTCTCGATCAGCTCGCGCTCGTCCTCCGCGTCGAGCACTTCGGTCTGCTGGCGGAACTCGAGGTCCTCGATCTCCTCTTCGAGCTCCTCGATGGACTTCCCGGAGCCGAGCTCGAGGTCCTGTTTGAGCTCCTCGACCTCGTCGAACAGCTCGTTGGCCTCGGCGTTGAGCTCGTTGCGCTTGTCCTTGTGTTCCTGGACCTGCTCGTTGAGCTCGTCGCGCTGCTCGCGGTGTTCCTGGGCCTCGTCGACCTTCTCGCGCGTCTTCGCGTTGAGGTCGTCGCGCTTGGAGGCGCGCTCGGACGCCATCTGGTTCAGCTCGTTGCGTCGGTCTCGCAGCTGGCCGGCGCGTTTGATGAGCTGACCCTTGGAGCCGTTCTCCAAGTCGTCCTCAGAAAGGTCCACGTTGTCCGCCTCGTCCATCGGTTCCACGTCGTACTGCTCGATGACTTCTTCTTTCGTTACCATTTGTTATCTCTCCATCACCGCTCCGGCGATAGCGGACGCTCGCTGTGGTGCGTCGGGCCGTCTGCAAGAACTCCCGTTCATTTCAGCGTGCGATTCCACCAGCGCCAGAGGCGTTCTGGTACCCGCAACTACCCCCGGGCGATACATAAATACTTCGGTGATTTTCGTGTACACCGGTGTCACGGAGCGTGTAACGGCCGATTTCCGTGGTTACGGTTCACACGGTCGTCGGCCGCGGCCCGCCTCTCTCGCCGTCCGTCGTCACGATCCGTCCTCCTCGTCGACCGCGTACGAGAGGACGACGCCGTCGTCGAGCCGCTCCGTCCCCGTGAGCGTCAGGTCGGGGAACTCCTCGGTGAACCCCGCGCCGTCCGCCAGCGTGGGCGCGTCGCGGCCGCCGATCACGAGCGAGCCGACGTAGACGTGGAGCTCGTCGACGACGCCGGCCTCGAAGCAGGAGAAGATCACCTCGCCGCCGCCCTCCACCATCAGGCGGTCGACGCCGCGGTCGGCGAGCCGATCGAGCCCCTCGGCGACGTCGACGCGCTCCTCGCCGGCCACGATCACCTCCGCCCCGGCGTCGGTGAGCGTCTCCCGCCGCTCCCGGTCGGTCGCGGCCGACACGAGCAGGTACGTCGTCGCCGCGTCGTCGAGGATCCGCGCGTCGGTCGGCGTGCGCCCGGTGGAGTCGACAACGACGCGGGCGGGGTCGCCCGACCGCCCGTTCCGCAGGCGCTCGACGCGGCGGTCCTCCTCGTCGAGCGTGAGGTGCGGGTCGTCCGCGAGGACCGTCCCGACGCCCACGAGCACCGCGTCAGCGGCCGCCCGGACGCGGTCGACCCGGTCGAAGTCCTCTGATCCGGAGATCCGGAGCTGCTCCCGGCGGCGGGTGGCGAGCTTCCCGTCGACGCTCTGGGCCGCGTTGACGACCACGTGCATACGCGAGGGTCGTCCGGACGCGGAATGGTCGTTTCGGTCGGGGAGGTCTGCGCGACCTTCGACCGCGGCGGTCGCCCCGACCCAAAGCGTATCCGGCGCGAGGCCGAACCGGACCCAATGAGAACCTCGACGATCGTGGTCCTGATCGGCGTCGCCCTGTTCCTCCTCCCGATCCCGGGCACGTTCATCCTCGGCGCGCTGGTCGTGCTCGCCGGGCTCGCCGCCCGCCTGTTCGGGCTCTGACCCGACACGGTTTCCCGGGAGCCGACCGTCCGACCGGCCGTGTCCGACCCAACCGCGCACCACGTCGGCGTCACCGTCGCCGACCTCGACCGCGCCGTCGAGTTCTACGCCGAGACGTTCGACCTCGACGTCGTCGCCGAGTTCTCGGTCGGCGGCGACGCCTTCGCCGAGGCGGTCGCCGTCGAGGGCGCCGCGGCGGAGTTCGCTCATCTCGACGCCGACGGCGTCCGCCTCGAACTCGTCGCGTACGATCCGGACGGCGGCCCGGCCGCCGAGCCCGAGCTGAACCGGCCCGGCGCGACCCACTTCGGGCTCACCGTCGACGACGTCGAAGCGTTCTACGCCGACCTCAGGGACGACGTCGAGACGCTGAGTCCGCCTCGGACGACCGAGAGCGGGACGACCGTCCTGTTCGTTCGCGACCCGGAGGGGAACCTGATCGAGGTGCTCGACGCCTGAGGACAGTTCCGGACCGCGCGGACCGTGCGCCGGCCTATCCCGTCATCGACTCGCGCAGCACGAGCAGCGACGTCGGGACGCTCACGGCGACGAGTCCGTAGACGCCGCCGAGGATCGGTTCGACGCCGAACTCGGGACCGAGCAGGTAGCCGGCGCCGAAGCCGATCGGATCGAACACCAGCGCGAGGACGACGATCTGTGCTTGGAACGACAGCGCCTCGAACCAGCGGGGAAGGAGGGCCATTGCGGTCCCGCGTTCAACGGTCAGTCAAATAAAACTTCGAGAAACCGCGCCGCGGTCTGCCGCGGTTCGGGCTACTTCACCTTCGTACCCGGTTCGGCGTCCTCGTAGGTGGTGAGGAGGTCGGCCTCCTCGCCGGCCGCGAGGACCATGCCGTTCGACTCGACGCCGAACAGCTCCGCCGTCTCCATGTTCGCGAGCACGATAACCTTCGTGTCGGGCAGGTCGTCGACGTCGTGGAGCTGCTTGAGCCCCGCGACGATCGTCCGGATCTCCGCGCCCAGATCGACCGTGAGCTTCACGAGGTCGTCGGCGCCCTCGATTCCCTCGGCCGCTTCGATCCGCCCCACGCGGATGTCCAGTTCCTGGAACTCGTCGAAGCTGATGCGGTCGTCGCTGAGGGGTTCGATATCGGTCACGTCGGTGTCGTCGGTGTCGGTTTCGTTGTCGTCGCTCTCTTCGTCCGTCTCGTCGCCCTCACTCCCGTCGCCGTCGTCGCTCTCCGACTCGGCGACGCGCGCTTCGAGCTTCTCGTTCAAGGACTCGACGCGCTCGTCTTCGACCTGCTCGAACAGCTCGGTCGGCTCGCTCAGGTCGCCGGCGGGCCCCTCGCGTGCGGCCTCGACCGTCGCGTCGTGGACGGTGCCGGGCTCGCCGAGCTGGTCCCAGAGGCGCTCGCTCTTCTCGGGGGCCAGCGGCTCGAAGAGGACCGCGATCGCCTTCGCGAGCGCGACGCAGTCGTAGATGACCTGCTCCGCTTCCGCGGGCTCCTCGTCGACGAGCTTCCACGGCTCGTTGCGCTGGATGTACTCGTTGCCGAACCGCGCGAGGTCGGTGACGGCGTCGCCGAGCGCGCGGACGGAGTAGTCGTTGACCGCGGCGGCGAACTCCTCGACCGCCTCGTCGATCCGCGCCGCCACCTCGTCGCTCGGGGCGTCGGCGTCGGGGCCGTCCTCGTAGTTGCGGTGGGCGAACAGCAGGGAGCGGTAGAGGAAGTTGCCGACGGTCCCCACCAGCTCGGTGTTGACGCGCTCGGCGAACTTCTCCCACGAGAAGTCCACGTCCTGCTGGAACCCGCCGTTGGTCGCGAGGTAGTAGCGCAGCGGGTCCGGGTGGAACCCCTCGTCGAGGTACTCGTCGGCCCAGACCGCGCGGTCGCGGCTCGTGGAGAACCCCTTGCCGTCGAGGGTGACGAAGCCGGACGCCAATACCGCGCGCGGCTCCGCGTGGTCGGTCGCCTCCAGCATCGCGGGCCAGAAGATCGTGTGGTGCTGGATGATGTCGCGGCCGATCACGTGGACGATCTCGCCGCCCTCCGGATGCTCGTCGCTGACGCCCTCCTTCCACGCCGTCTCCCAGTCGAACGCGTCGGCGCCGACGCGCTCGGAGTACTGCTTCGTCGAGGAGATGTACTCGATCGGGGCGTCGACCCAGACGTAGAGGACCAAATCCTCCGGGTTCTCTCCGGGGTAGTCGACCCCCCAGTCCATGTCGCGGGTGATACACCAGTCCTGAAGCCCCTGTTCGATCCACTCGCGGGGCTGGTTGCGGGCGTTCGAGGTGCCTTCGAGGCGGTCGAGGAAGTCGGAGAGGTAGTCGGCGAACTCGGAGACCGCGAAGAACTTGTGGGTGCGCTCGCGGTACTCCGCGGGGTTGCCGGTGATCGTCGACTCGGGGTCCTCCACTTCTCCGGGTTCGAGGTGGCGCTGGCACCCCTCGTCGCACTCGTCGCCGCGGGCGTGCGCGCCGCAGTACGGGCAGGTCCCCTCGACGTACCGGTCGGGGAGGTACTGGTCGTCGACGGGGTCGTACGCCACCATGATCTCCTTCTCGTAGAGGTGGCCCGCCTCGTCGAGGTCGCGGACGAGCTCCCGGGTGATCTCGGTGTTCGTCTCGTCGTGGGTGTGGCCGTAGTTGTCGAAGTCGACGTTGAACTTCGGGAACGTCTCGGCGTACTGCTCGTGCCAGTCGAGCGCGAACTCCTCGGGCGAGACGCCAGCCTGCTCGGCGTTGACCGCGACCGGCGTCCCGTGCATGTCGGAGCCGGAGACGAACGCGGTCTCCTGGCCGAGTCGTTCGAGTGCGCGGCTGTACACGTCGCCGCCGACGTAGGTGCGGAGGTGGCCGATGTGGAGGTCGCCGTTGGCGTACGGCAGTCCACAGGTCACCACCGCGGGCGCGTCGGTGGGGAAGTCGTCGTGGCTCATGTGATGTGTGTCGTGTGTCGGTCGATCGGGTCTAAAGCCCGCTGGTTCGGGGCCGACGCGGATCGCGCGGGTCGCGAGGGGGTTTGCGCGGTCCGCGAGGGGGTTTGCGCGGTCCGCGAGGCTGTCGACGGCCCGGGCGCTGCGGAGAGGCGACGGGATTCGCCGCCGCGGCGGCGTCGACCGCGTTACCGGTCGGCGACGACGCGACGGGTCCGCCCGTCGCTAGGAGGAGCGCATCCGCATCCCGGGCCGTCGGATCCGAGTCACACCCCTCGATTCGTGCGGTCCGGTCTAAAAAGCGTCGGCGGCGGTCGGTCCGCGGCGGGCCGCGGGCGGCCCGCACCGGCTCACAACAGTTCGCGGACGATCCGCGCGGCCTCGGCCGCGGTCGGCGCGAGGACGTAGACGATCGGTTCGACGCCGACCGCGCCGGTCTGGTAGGCCACGAGCGTCTCCGAACCGGCCGGGCGGTCGGCCGCCGCGACCGCGTCGGCGACGGCCTCGCGGGTCGGTCGCTCCGCGTCGAACTCGACGGTCGGGTGATCGGCCGCGAGCGCCTCGACGGTCCCCGGGTCGTACCGGAGATTGACCGCGCCGCGGACGTCCGCGCCCGCCTCGCGCGCCGCGAGCAGCACCGTCGCGACGTGTTCGCTCACGCCGAACTCCGGCTCGCCGGGCACCATCGCCCGGCCCTTCACGTCGACGAGCCGGCCGGGGACCGCCGCGACGTCGTCGACGGTGGCCGCGTCGGCGAGACACTCGGCGACGTTCGCGCCGACGTTCGGGATGAGCCCGGCGAACCCGGAGGCGTTCGTCAGGGTCCGGAGCCCGCGCCGGACCGAGGTGAGGACGCGCTCGCGCTCGCGGAGGCCGCTGTCCGGGTCGTGGACCGAGAACTCCACGTCGGCGTCGGCGAGCGCGGGCATGGCCGCCTCGTGGAGGTCCGCGAGGAGGTCTCCCTCCTCCAGCTGGCGGATCAGCACCTCGATCTCGACGAGCGCCGCCACGGGCGTGAGGTCGCCGCTCGCGAGCCCCTCGCCCACGCGCTCGACGAGGTCGCGCACGCGCTCGTCGCCGACGATCCGCTCGTGTCTCGCCACGTCGCCGGCGGCGTACTTCGAGACCGCGGACTGCGAGATGCCGAGCGCGTCGGCGACCTCCGACTGCGTGAACCCGCGGTCGCGGAGGTCCTCGGCGAGCATCGAGCGGACGGTCGGCAGGAACTCGTCGACGACGACCTCCTCGATGAACCTCATCGCTCTCCGCCCTCCGAGCCCGCCGCCCGGTCGCCATCCTCGCCCGCGAACTCGGGGTCGTCGCCGATCCGCGACGCCTGCGGCCCGTCCTGTCCCTGGTACTTCGAGCCGCGTTCGGCGCCGTACGGGCGCTCTGCGGGCCGCTTCAGCTCCGTGAAGGTGAGCTGCGAGACGCGCATGCCCGGCGACAGCGCCACGGGGGCGGTGCCGAGGTTCGACAATTCGAGGGTGATCTGGCCCTCGTAGCCGGGGTCGCACAGACCGGCTGTTGCATGGACCACGATCGCGAGCCGCCCGAGCGAGGAGCGCCCCTCGACGTGCGCGACGAGGTCGTCGGGGATCGCGACGCGCTCGGCGGTCGTCCCGAGCACGAAGTCGCCGGGGTGGAGGATGAACTCGTCGCCCTCGTCGACGGTCGTCTCGGTGACGTACTCGCCCACCTCGCCCGCGTCGGTGGGGTGGATACAGGGGATGTTGGTGCGCTGGAACTCCAGGAACCGCTCGCCGAGCCGCAGGTCCACGCTCGCGGGCTGGACCTGCTGGTCGACGTCGTCGAGCGGCTCGATCGCGAGGTCGCCCTCGGCGAGCCGGTCGAGGATGTCGGCGTCGGACAGGATCATACCGAGACGGGGAGCGCCGGCGGCTTAAAAACTCCCGAATCCGCGGTCGCGGCGAGCGCGGCGGGACGTTCCGGTGCGCGTCAGACCGCCGCGAGCAGCAGCGCGACGGCGGCGAAGACCGTCGCCACGCCCGCCGCGGCCCCGCGGTCGAGGTCGTGTTCGGCCTCCAGTCCGCCGACGACCACCACCCACTGGACCGCGATCCCGACCGCGGACGCGACGAGCAGCGGTCCCGTCGCGCCCGTGAGGGCGGCGACGATCTCGTTCGAGAGCGCCTCGAACGTCTCCCCCGAGATCGCCGCGTTCGAGAGCGCGTACCAGATCGCGGCGAGCCCGGCGGCGAGCCGGAGCAGCTCGACGCCGATCGCCCACCCCGCGATCACGAAGGAGTCGCCGACGGAGCCGGAGCCGCCCGCGACGCGCGCGCCGACGTGGAGCGCGACCGCGAACAGCGCCCACCAGAGCGGGACCCCCAGCAGCCCGTAGTGGAGGTAGCCGGTCGCGGCGTCGCGTAGTTCCTCCCCCGCGTCGACCTCGACGCGCTCCGGCTCGTCGCACTCCTCGGCGAAGACCGAATCCGAGTCGTCGCCGAACGCCTCGCAGGTCGACTCCGGGGGGCGGTCCGGGTTGTCGACGGTGATCTGCTGGTCGACGGTCGCGTCGAACACGGCCCCGAGCGCGAGGATCCCGACGCTGGTGCCGATCGTGACGACCACGACGAGCGCGACCGCGACCCCGCCGGCGCGGGGGGAGTCGAAGGCGTCGCGGACGCGGTCGATGAGGCTACCGGGCAGGCTCGCGAGAGCGGAGAGCGGGGAGGGCATCGCCGGGGAATCGGCGGCGACGGACAAGTGCTTTTCCGGTCGCGGTTCGGGCGGGGGAGCGGCGTTTCAGCCGAGCCGCGTCACTCCCGGTCGAACTCCGGCTCCCGTTCCGCGTCGGTCTCCGGCTCCGCGCCGTCTCCTTCCGCCTCGCTCGCGGCGGTCTCATCCGCGTCGGCGTCGCTCGCGGCCGCCTTCCGCGCGCGGTCGGCCGCCAGCTCGCGGTCGATGTCGTCCTCGACGTACCCGGTCGACTCCACGGTGACGACGTTGCCGCCGCCGGGGTCGACCACCATCACCTCCTCGCCCTCGTCGATCTCGCCGTCCATCGAGCGCGCGGAGTAGTGGGGGTTGAACCCGCCGCCGGAGAGCTTCACCTCGCCGCCCGTGGGGGTCACCCGCTCCGTGACCGTCCCCGTCTTCCCCTTCAGCGAGTCGCTGTCGCTGGTCTGCTGCTGCCCTTTTCCGCCGTAGAGGTCGAACTCGTGGTAGCCGTAGAACGCGGCGGCGCCGAAGGCGAGCGTCAGGAGCGCCATGAGCAGCGTGAGGAGGGCGCCGGCGACGCCGAGCGAACTCAACACGAGCCCGCCGAGCCCCGCGCCGATGAGCGCGATGCCGACGACGATGAAGTTCGCTCCCGGGGCGAGCGCCTCCGCCATCGAGAGCAGCAGCCCCGCGGTCAAAAGCAGGAGCGGGAGGGTGTCCGGCGAGAGGAGCCCGGACTGTGCGAGCGCGTTCATGTTCGGTCCTACGGCCGCGGCCTGATAAGTGGTGCGCGCGCCCGCGGCGTCGGTCGGGTCGGCCGCCGTCGGTGCGGGTTCGCGCCCGAGCGGCGACGGTCGCGTTCAGAACCCGACCAGCAGGACGCCGACCGTGAGCGCGACGCCGAGGACGACGAAGACCGCGTGTTCGAGGGTGACGTCGCCCGGCTCTATCGGCTCGTCCGCCGGCGTGGCGGTGTCCTCGGTGACCCCGTCCGGGCCGACGTCGTCGACCGCGAAGCGCCACTCGCGCCCGTCGTCCGCGCTCTCGTCGCCGGCGTCGTTGGCCCGGCTCCGCTCGCCGAACTCCGCCGACTCCGAGGCGTCGGGGGGGTGCCCGGTGCCGGCCCACTGGCCCGGTTTGTTGGTCCTCGTTGGGACGAAGCAGCTCCGTAATAAAATGATGGGGGGGGCCGGCGGGCGGGTGGGGAAGGGCGGTCTGGTCGGGTGAGACGGTCGGGTCGGGTGAGACGGTCGGGTCGGGTGAGACGGTCGGGTCGGGTGGGATGGTCGGAGCGGTCGGTGCGTTCGGGTCGGGCGACCTACCGATCTCGGGCCGCCCGGAGCACGTCGCCGTCGTAGACGACGCCGCGCTCGCCGTCGACGGTCACCGTGGTGCCGTCCGCGACGGACTCGGGCAGGCCGGCGCCCGAGACCATCGGGACGCCGAGCTCGCGGGCGACGACGGCGGGGTAGCCGGTCATCCCCTCGCGGGCGTCGATGATGCCGGCGATCCGGTCGAGGTCGCCGGAGAACTCGCCGTCGAAGTCGGCGCCGAGCGCGACGACGCAGCCGTCCGGCAGCGCGTCGAGGTCGCCGTCTTCGGTCCGGTGAACGGGGGCGGCGACGCGGCCGGCGACGACCGCCTTCCCGGTCACGACCGTCTCGGCGGCGACGTGGACCTTCAGGGTGTTCGTCGTGTTCGTCCCCTCGAACTCGGTGAGCATGCCGGAGAGGACCACGAGGGTGTCGCCGGACCTGGCGCCGCCGCGGTCGAGCGCGGCGTCGACCGCGTTGTCGAGGATCCCCTCCATGTCGTCGGCGTACTCGGTCAGGACGGGGCGGACGCCCCACGAGAGCGCGAGCTGGCGGCGGGCACGGTCGTTCGGCGTCGTCGCGACGACCGGGACGCCCGGCCGGAACATGGCCGTCTTGCGCGCGGTGAAGCCGGACTCGGAGACGGCGACGACGGTCGACGCGCCGATGTCGCGCGCGAGGTAGCGCGCCGAGCGCGCCAGCGCCTCCGTGCGCGAGCCCTCCTCCGCGGTCGGGACGCGCTGCTCGCGCGTCTCCGCGTACTCGTCGCTGGCCTCGATCTGCCGGACGATCCGGTCCATCGTCTCCACGACGTTGACGGGATCCTCGCCGACGGCGGTCTCGCCCGACAGCATCACGGCGTCGGTGCCGTCGAGGACGGCGTTGGCCACGTCGGACGCCTCCGCGCGGGTCGGTCGCCGCGAGGAGACCATCGAGTCGAGCATCTCCGTCGCGGTGATGACGGGGACGCCCTCGTTGACGCAGGTCCGGATGATGCGCTTCTGGATCACGGGCACGTCCTCTAAGGGACACTCGACGCCGAGGTCGCCGCGGGCGACCATCACGCCGTCGGCGGCGTCGACGATCCCCTCCAGGTTCTCGACCGCCCCGGCGCGCTCGATCTTCGCGACGATCGGGATGTCGGCGCCGCCGCGGGCCTCCAGCTCGTCGGCGATCTTGTACACGTCGTCGGCGTCGCGCACGAAGGAGGCGGCGACGAAGTCCGCGTTCGTCCGGGCCGCGAGGTCGAGCTCCGCCTCGTCCTCGGGCGTGATCAGGTCGACGTCGATGGCGACGCCGGGGAGGTTCACGCCCTTCCGCGAGCCGAGCTTCCCGCCGGAGACGACCGTCGCGACCACGGACTCGCCGTCGACGCGCTCGACGCGGCACTCGATCCGGCCGTCGTCCAGCAGGATCGTGTCGCCCGGTTCGGCGGCCCCGATCGAGTGGGTGAGGCCGACGCGATCGGGGGTCGCGTCGTCGCCTTCGAGGAAGGTGACCTCGGAGTCGGTCGCGAGCGAGATCGGTTCGTCGATCTCGGCGGTGCGGACCTCCGGGCCCTTCAGGTCGACCATCACCGCGAGCGGGTCGTCGATCTCCTCGTCGACCTCGCGAGCGCGCTCGATCACCGTCTCCCGGTGGTCGGTCGTTCCGTGGCTGGCGTTGAGTCGGACGACGGACATCCCCGCGTCGGCGAGGCCGCGGATCGTGTCCCGGTCGTCCGAGGCGGGACCGATCGTACAGACGATCTTGGCGTTTCGCATACCGCCGGGTTCGACGTAGCGGCGGAAAAAGGCACCCGGTTGAGTCGCTCCCGAGTGAACGTTCGTGAGGAACGGTCGCACAGCCGATTCCGGACTCGGACTGCGGCGACCATTTATAAATAAACACGCGGTTGGCGCGTGCCTGCGAGCGGCCGGCAGGCCGCGAGCAGCACGCGCGAGGGAGTCGGGCGCTCCGAGGGCGACCGGAGGGAGCCCGAAGGATGCGCCCGACGAGGCTGGGGAGGCATGAGGTGCGGTCGCTGTGCGGTCGGGGTGGGACTCAAAGGGGCAGCCGCGCGGACGCCGTAGGCGACGTAAGCACCGCAGGGAGCGAGTGAAACGAGCGACCGAGGAGCGCAGCGAGCGTACGGCGTCCGCGCGGCTGGGGCTTTGGAAGTGTTCACCGTCGATCCGTTGGCAGCCATTTATAAATGAGATAATGAGACGTTGGAGGGGACCGTCCTCGAAGCGTCAGCGGCGGGGTATCAGTCGTCTGCGGGGGCGGGCGCGCTGCCGGTCGACAGCGACACCTCGGGCGCGTCGACGCCGAGTTCGTCGAGCGCGGTCTGGGCCGCGCGCTTCCCCGACACCAACATCGCGCCGAACGTCGGCCCCATGCGCGGGAGGCCGTGGGCGGTGGCGACCGCCATCCCGGAGGCGATCAGGCCGTCGTGGACGACGCCGGTGTGCTCGACGACGGCGTCCTCGCTCTCGCCGACCCACATCGAGTCGTGGCCGGGCGAGTCGTGGCCGGGGGCGCCGTACTCGCCGTCGCCCGTCTGGTCCATGCCGGTGTTGTGCTCCTTGGCGTGCTCGATGCCGGGCGCGGAGAGGACGCCGCGCTCGTCGAGCTTGCTGATCGCGACCGCGTCGTGGCCGGTCGCGTCGATGACGAGGTCGGACTCGACCGCGATCGGGTCGACGCAGGTGATCTCGCGCGGGAGCGCGTGGACCGGCGTCCAGTTCATCACGATGCCGCCGACCTCGTGGTCGTCGCGGACGACGAGGTCGGTGAACTCCGTCATGTTCTGGACGCGCGCGCCGGCGTCGCACGCGGCCTTGATCAGCCCGGAGCAGGCCTCGGGCCCGGCCGCGGTGTAGAGGCCGTCCACGTCCGCGACCGGCTCGTAGTCGACGTCGAGGTCGTCGAGGATCTCCTGTGCGGGATCTCTGACGGTCACCGTGTTCATCAGGAAGCCGCCGAGCCAGAACCCGCCGCCGAGGTAGTTGTTCTTCTCGACGATCATCACCTTCACGCCGCGCTCGGCCAGCTCCTTCGCGGCCATCAGCCCGGAGGGGCCGCCGCCGAGGACGATGACCTCGGAGTCCGTGAAGTCGAGGAATCCGTCCGTCCACTCGTTTCCGATCGCTCTCGTCACGTCCGTCTCGCTCACGTCCGCGAAGCCGTTGAATCCCTTCATACAACTTGGTAGTATTACTTGGTAGTGAAAGAGGTTGCGGTCGGTACGTCGCTGTGTGTATGATTCCTACCGACAACATCGACACGAACACCTCTAAAGCCCCAGTCGCTCGGTTGTCCGAACTCGACTACGGATCAACAGCGAACACTGGCAAAGCCCCAGCCAGGAGGCAGGCGCACGCTCGTTGCGCTCCTCGCTCAGTCGCTGTCGCTCCTTCGCTGCGGTGCTTACTTCGCCTGCGCCTGCCTCCTGACTGCCCCTTTGAGTCCCACCCCGCACCGCCCCGCACAGCAGCCTCACGCCTCCCCAGCCTCGTCAGTCGCCGTCGCTTCGCTCCGGCGACTGACTCCCTCGCGCGGTGCTGGCTTCGCGGCCTCCGCTTCGCTCCGGCCGCTCGCAGGCACGCGCCACCGCCTTCGGCTCGTACTCCGTCGTCGCCGCCCGCCCCCAACTCGCAGCCTTTTTACCTACGCTGCCGGTAGGAGTGGCTACTATGGCTGAGGACAAGGCTCGAAGCACCGGCAGCGCGGGCCGATTCGGCGCCCGCTACGGCCGGGTCTCCCGCAAGCGGGTCCAGGACATCGAAGCGGAGATGCGCAACGCGACCGTCGACGGCGACGACGTCACGCGCAAAGGCACCGGCATCTGGGTCAACGAGGAGACCGGCGAGACGTTCACGGGCGGCGCGTACCGCCCCGAGACGCCCGGCGGTCGCACCGTCCGCCGCTCCATCCGCGCCGCGCTCGCCGACGAGGAATAGGACGATGAGCTACAAGTGCTCCCGCTGTAAGCGCGACGTCACCCTCGACGAGTACGGCGGCGTGCGCTGCCCGTACTGCGGCCACCGCGTCCTCCTGAAGGAGCGCGGCGGCGACATCAAGGAAGTCGACGTCGAGTAAGCGACCCCCCTCCATTTCGGACCGTGACGGCGACGCGCGCACACGAGACGGTCCTCTCTTTCAGTTACCCCACCGAGCGGCGCGCCCGCGTCGTGGCCGACGCGCTCGGTCCCGAGGTCGGCGAGATCGACGACGCCCGATCGAGCGCGACGGTCGACCGCGAGGGCGAGTCGGTCCGCGTCCGCGTGCTCGCCGACGACCTCGTGGCGCTGCGCGCCGGCGTCAACAGCTGGTCGCGGCTGGTCGCGGTCGCCGAGGACGTCGGCGCGGGGCGCGATTGAGGCTCACCGAATACGCCGATACCGCGACTCTTCGGGCCGCTGCGAGCCCATCTCTCCCTCGTCGGAGAAGTAAGGGGTTTTTCTGTCCGGGCCGCCTCGGTCCGCCCATGCAAGGGAACATGCCGCCCGAGGCACAGGAGAAGATCGAGGAACTGCAGGAGCTTCAGGAGACCGCACAGCAGGTCGCCGAGCAGAAGGAGCAGGCGCAGTCCGCGCTCAACGAGTCGAAGACCGCCCTCGACGCCCTCGAAGACGTCGACGAGGACGCGGGGATGTACCGCGAGATCGGCGAGGTCCTCGTCGAGACGGACTACGAGTCCGCCTACGACGACCTCGAGGAGAAGGTCGACTCGCTCGAGGTCCGCGTCGAGCAGCTCGAGAAGCAGGAGGAGCGCGTCGAAGAGCAGTTCGACGACCTCCAGAGCGAGCTCCAGCAGATGCTCCAGGGCGGCGCGGGCGGCGGCGGCGGCCCGATGGGACCGGGCGGTCCGGGCGCCGGCGGCGCGTAAGGCCGTGCCCGACGACGCCGACGCCGACTCGGAGCCGAGCGACGACGAAGTCGTTCGCACCGCCGCCGAGGCGGCCGAGGGGATCGTGTTCAAACACTACGACCAGTCGACGGTCACGGATCTGGACGTCACCGTCACGTTCGAGGAGGGCGTCCTCGACGTGGACGTCTACCTCAACGCGCCCGAGGACGCGGAGCCCGACCGCGAGGCGGTCGCGCAGGAGGCCGTCGAGACCGCGGGTGAGGCCGTCGACGAGCTGTTCGCGGAGTAGGCGGCGCGCCTGACTGTCAGGCGGCACGTCCGTACGTCCGTCAGGTGGGCGGCACACCCGTTTTCCGGAGTCGATGTCGGACGCGAGGAGCTACTCCTGCCGCTGGGCGCGGCTGCTACCCCTCGTAGTAAACTATTAATAATGCTATTGAGTACCGTTACCACATGTCATCTCGTACCGGCGGTACCACGGCGTTCGACCGGCTCCGGGCGCGCTTCGACGGCCGACCGCACGTCTGCGAGGAGTGCGGGTTCGTCAACGAGGAGAGCGAGTGGACGGCCGCGACGACGGGCGCGACCGTCGAGTACCGCCACGAGTGCCCGGGCTGTGGCGAGGCGACGGTCCGGCGGTACCGGCTCTGAGACGGGGACGCGAGACCGACACCGATGTACGACGCAATCTTATGTCCGACCGACGGGAGCGCCGGGAGCGCCGCCGCGATCGAGCAGGCCTGCGGGCTCGCCGCGCTGACGGGCGCCCGGATCCACGGGCTGTTCGTCGTCGACGAGGGCGTCGCCGGCGCCGACGAGTGGGATATGGTCGTCGAACGCGAGGAGGAGCGCGGCGAGCGCGCGCTTGACGCGGTCGCGGAGGCGGCCGCGGAGCGGGGCGTCGAAGCCGAACTCCACCTCCGTCGCGGTCGCCCGCACGAGGAGATCCTCGACGCCGCGGCCGACTACGGGGCCGACCTGATCGCGATGGGGACCCACGGCCGCACCGGGATCGGGCGCTTCATCACGGCGGGGTCGGTCGCCGAGCGGGTCGTCCGATATAGCGAACTCCCGGTTTTGACGGCGCACATCAGCGAATAGTTCTCGGCTGCCTGCCGACGTTCCTACGCCGACTCGCAGATCGCGACGAAGTTCTCGAAGACCTCCTCGCCGCGCTCGGTGTGGGCGACCTCGGGGTGCCACTGGACGCCGTACAGCCCCGCGTCCGGGTCGGCCATCGCCTCGATGCCGCAGACGTCGGAGGTGGCGGTGCGGGCGAACCTGTCGGGCAGCTCGGTCACCTCGTCGGCGTGCGAGGCCCAGACGCGCGTCTCGGGCGCGAGCGACCCGACGAGCGGGTCCTCGTCGTCGGTGATCTCGACGTCGACGTCGGCGTAGCCGCCGTAATCGCCCGCGCCGACCGACCCGTCGAGCTCCGCGGCGATCAGCTGCATTCCCAGACAGATCCCGAGGACGGGGACGTCCAGTTCGAGGTAGTCCGGGGCGTTGCCGACGCGGTCCATGTCCGGGCCGCCCGAGAGGACGACTCCGTCCGCGTCGACCTCGTCGGTCGGCGTGTCCGCGGAGACGATTTCGGTGTCGACGCCAAGGTCGCGGAGCGCCCGCCGTTCGAGGTGGGTGAACTGGCCGTGGAGGTCGATGACGACGATCCGGGTCATGCCTTCGGTTGCGGGCTGTCGCACAAAAACGGCTCGGAACGGAACACAGTAATGTGGTGGTTTCGACCGCTGAACTCACTCAGTAGTACACAACCGTGGATCGATCAGAGGTCGAGTGGGCCGCGCTTCGTGAACTCGCGGAGCAGCACGGTCGCGTACGAGCCGCTCGGGAGCGCGAACGCGAAGCGCGGGTCGCCGTCCGCGAACGTCACGTCGAGGTCCGTGCGCAGGAGGATCGCCCGCCGGGTCCCCTTGGAGTCGAACTCGCCGGGGAGCGCGAAGTCGCCCGGCTCGATCCCGGCGTCGGCGAGGATCTCCCGCTCGATCTCCCCCGGCTCGCCGTCGCCGAGCTCCGTCTCGGTGCCGACGAGCGGCGCGGTGACGAACGCCCGCCCGCGCTCGCAGTGGCGGGCGACGAGGGAGACCCGGTCCTCGTCGACCCGCTGGAGCCGGTCGGTGTCCGGCGCGTACAGCGCCTCGGGCGCGTCGCCGTCGGCGAAACAGACCACGTCGCCGGCGACGGGGCGGTCGAACGGGAGCCCGCGGCGCAGTCGCTCGCTCGCGATCCGGTTGAACAGGGACGACTGCGCGGCGTTGACGAACAGCCGCTGGAGGTTCGAGGGCACCGCCTCCAGCGCGTGCCACCAGTCCTCGTCGTCGGGCGGCGCGTCGGGGGCGACGCCGCGGTCGGCGAGCCGGTGGACCATCGAGCGCTCGAACCGGAGCTTGCCGGGGATCGCGTCGAGACAGGCGGCCCAGTCGCCGTCGCCCGTGCCGTCGGCGGCGGGACCGTCGCCGGCGTCGCCGGACTCGCTCCCCCCGCTCACGCCGAACGCCGCGTCGACGCGGTCGCGCGCGGCCCGGGTGTCGTCCGGCTCCGTCTCGGCCGGGTTGCCGGCGTACAGCCGGACCGCTTCACGGGGGTCGCGCCGGGCGATCGCGAGCCCCACGAGGTGCGTCACCGGCCGCCGGCTGCCGAAGCGCTGCTGGCCGAAGTAGTTCGGGACGCCGACGGTCGCCTCGATCGGGAACTCGTGGGCGTCCGCGTCGCCGCTGTTATCCCCGTCGTCAGCGCCCTCGTCGCCCGCGAACGCCCGGAGGTCGGCGACCGCCTCGGCGACGCGCTCGGGCGCCTCGTCGACCACGTCGGCGACGCGGATCTCGAAGGCGTTGCCCGCCAGGTCGCCGAACGAGAGGCTCCGACCCGCCCGGCCGAGCGCCTCGATCTCGGCGCCGCGGATCTCGGGGAGGTCGTCGGCGTCGACGCCGCGGGCCGTGAACAGCTGCGTGGTGACGGCGCGCTTGTCCTTCGTCCCGGCCCACGAGACGCGCTCGCGGCTGATTCCGAGCGCGTCCGAGAGCCGGCGCGCGAAGTCGTTGGTGTCCCAGTCGCGGAGCGTCGCCCGGACGACCAGATCCGGGTAGCTCCCGGGGTCGGCGTCGAGCGGCACCGCGTCGAACGCCTCCAGCTCGCGGACGCGGAAGTCCTCGGGCGACTCGCGGAGCCGCCCGCCGATCCCGTCGGCGCCGCTGACGTAGTGGTCCATTCCCACCGCGCGCTCGGTCGGGTGCGCCTCGCGGAGCGTGCGTTCGGAAGTCATTCAGTACAGCGAGAGGTCGCCGGTGACGCGGTCGACGCTGTCGTCGCGGGCGGGACCGACCGCGAGCGCCGTGACGGTGCCCGGCTCCAGCTGGGTGTGGCCGGCGTCGCGGACGACGGCGTAGGGCAGCCCCTCCGTGTCGGCCTTGTCGGCCAGCTCGAACAGCTGGCTCTCGGAGTCGCCCCTGAGGACGACCTTCTTCTGGCCCTCCCCCTGCCACTTCTTCCGCGCGCGCCGCCCCGCGTCTTGGTACGCCGACAGCGACGCGTGCGCGACCTGCGCGGCGAGCTTCCCCTCGCCCATGCCGATGTCCGCCCGGGCGACGATGGCCTGCTTCATGTCTCGTCTCACCGCCGCCGGGGGTTTAGCGCTTCGCTCTCGGGTGCCGTGGCGGCGGCTCGTCGTCGGTTAAAATACAGAGAGGCGGAGAACGGACCGCGGCCGGTCAGTCGTCGGCGGGCGCCGCGCCGCCGCGGGAGCCCGAGCCGAGCCCGGACGCCACGTCGGCGACCGTCCGCTCGTTGTTGACGACCCAGCGCAGCAGGAGGAACGCGAAGAGGTACTTCGCGACGATGTCCATCCCGCTGTACGCCCACGAGGTGACCGCGACGTCGAGCACGGCGAGCCCCTCGGCGCCGAGCGCCCAGAAGATCGGGTAGCCGAGCCACAGGACCACGGTGAGCACCTTCAGCGTGTTGAAGATGTCCGCGGTGCCGGCGACCTCGGCGTCCTCGGCCCACTCGGCGAGCAGGATGTAGAGGACGACGACGAAGAACGCGCAGCTGATGACGTACCAGACCCAGCGCAGCAGGTACGAGGACGTGGTCAGCGCGGCCGCGAGCCCCGTGACGCACATCCCGATGTCGGCGACGACCGCGGTGAACAGCTTCGTGGTGTTCGACCCGGCCAGCAGCCCGAGCGCGATCAGGATCATCGGCGTCGACAGGGCCCACGTGAGGTACCGCCCCCACGGGGTGAGCACCTCTTGGCCGGCCAGCGCGTGGCCGGCCGGCATCTCGAGGAAGCTCACCGTGAGCCCGGAGACGAGCCCCGTGTAGCTGGAGATCGACACCAGCGGTACCATCAGCGTGGCGACGAAGATCAGCTGGGCGCGGGGGTCCTCGACGTTCCGCCCCATATAGACGAACAGGAGTATCGAGAGGCCGGCGAGCGCGATGTTGATCCAGAGCGACGAGGCGAGGAGGGTGTCGCTCTGAATCGCCTCGAAGATCTGGGTCTGGGTCATTTCGAGCGGGACTGTTCCGCTTGCGAGCAGGTCGGCCGCAGCTGTTTCGATCATGCGACGCCAAAAAGTACGCCGCGTATTTATTAAATGTACTAACCTTACTGGTAAGGTTTTCTTGATGAATTCCGTTATCGGGCGGTATTTCTCAAAACATTCCGATTACCGGATCGAGGAGTGGACGGACGTTACGGCGACGCGTCGGTCACCGACCGACCAGCGGAAGCCGGTCGAACGGCCCGCCGCTGACGTCCGCCGCGACGGCGTCGGCGACGTGCTCCCCGCCGAGCAGGCACATCGGGACGCCGATTCCGGGATTGCTACTCCCGCCGACGTAGTAGAGCCGGTCGGTGCCGCGAACGCGCGGCCCGGGACGGAGCGGACCGGTCTGTCGCACCGTGTGCGCTAGCCCGAGCGCGCTCCCGCCGGGCTGGTCGAACCGCTCCGCGAACTCGGAGACGCACGCGGACTCCTCGGCGACGATCCGGTCGCGGAGGTCGACGCCGGTCCGCGACGCCACCGCGTCGAGGACGCGCTCCCTGAGCGCCGCCCGGCGCTCCGGCGTGTCGTCGAGCCCCGGCGCGAGCGGCACGAGCGTCACGACCGCCTCGTGGCCCTCGGGCGCGACCGAGGGGTCGGTCCGGGACGGGACGTTCACGTACACGACCGGCTCGACCTCCCCCGTCGGCCACGCCGGATCGTCGAAGATCGCCGCGAAGTGCGGGTCCCAGTCCGTCGGCAGCGCGAGCGTGTGGTGTTCCAGCTCCGGCAGCTCCCCCTCGACGCCGAGGTACAGCAGGTGCGCCGAGGGGCCGTACGTCCGCCGCTCCCAGTAGTCGCCGAGCCGCGGCACGGTGCCGTCCGGGAGCAGCTCGCGCTCGACGTGCGCGGGCGGCGCGTTACAGACGACTCGGTCGTGGACGTAGCGGTCGCCGCCGAGCTCGACCTCGACGCCCCCCTGGACCGGCTCCAGCCCCGTCACCTCGACGCCGGTGTGGACGTCGGCGCCGGCCTCGCGGGCGACCGTCTCGACCGCCTCGATCACCTCGTACATCCCGCCCATCGGGTAGTAGACGCCGAGCCCGTAGTCGACGTGGCTCATCAGCTGGTACAGCGCCGGCGTGTTGTGCGGCGACCCGCCGAGGAAGACGAGCGTGTACTCCAGCAGCTGTCTGAGCTTCGGGTGGTCGACGTACGACCGCACCCGCTCGTCGAGACTGGACAGGAGATCCAGCTCCCGCCCCCCGGCGAGCACGTCGAGCGAGAGGTAGTCGCGGAACCGCGACCGCCCGGGGAGGACGAACCGCTCCATCCCGGCGTCGTACGCTCGCTCGGCGTCGTCGAGGTACTCGCGGAACGCCGCGCCCGCCCCCTGCTCGTACGACTCGAACAGGTCGGCGGCCGCGTCCGGATCGGCGGGAACGTCGGCGCTGTCGCCGTCGTCCCAGCACACGCGGTAGTGCGGGTCGAGCCGGGTCAGCTCGTAGAACTCGTCGGGCGACCGACCGAAGTCGTCGAAGAACCGCTCGAACAGGTCCGGCAGCAGGTACCACGACGGACCGGTGTCGAACCGGAACCCGTCGACCTCCAGCCGGCCGGCCACCCCGCCGACCCGCTCGGCGCGCTCGTACACCGTCACCTCCGCGCCGTCGGCCGCGAGGTAGGCCGCCGCGGAGAGCCCGCCGACGCCCGCCCCGACCACTCCGACCGACCGCCCGCGGAGCGACTCCTCGTCCATGTGCGTGCCACGGGCTCGCGCCGTGTGAGTCGTCGCCAACTCTCGACGGGGCTTTATGAAGGCGTCCGCCGGACCGCCGCGACGCGTACTCGTTCGGCTCGCTTTTTTTCCGGGTTCGACCGATAGATCGGAATATGGGACAGCGGTCGCGCTCGTCCGACTCCGGCGCCCCCGAACCCCGGGAGTCCGGACCGGCCGGCCCCTCCGGCTCCGACGGCGTCGCCTCCGCGGACGCGGCTCGAAGCGGATCGGACGCGGCTCGAAGCGAGTCGGACGCGCCGCGGTCGCCCGGCCGGTCCGACGAGGCCGGCGTCCGCGTCGAGGTCGTGGTCCGCGACCCGACGCCCGCGCCGGTGGCGGGGGCGCTGCCGCCCGGGGCGGTCGCGGAGGACGTCGACCGCGTCCGCGTCGACGACGCGGTCGTCTCGCAGTTCCGCGCCGACCGCGCCGTCGACGCCGAACTCGTCTTCGACGGGGGCGACGAGCTCGTCTACCGCTGCCGGAGCCGAGCGTCCGGGAAGTTCCCCTCCGACGCCGTCGAGTCTCTCGGCTACCCCGTCTCGTCGGTCACGGTCCGGACGGCGCCGGACCGCGTTCGGCTCGGGCTCTCCCTGCCCGCGGCCGACCCGCTCGGCGACGTGATCGACGCGCTGGAGGCGACGGGCGGCTCGGTCCGACTCGAACGGCTCACGAGCTCCGGCGGGGCCGACACCCGCTCGGACCCGGTCGTCGTCGACCGCGGACGGCTCACGGAGCGGCAGCGCGAGGTGGTCCGGACCGCCCACCGGCTCGGCTACTTCGAGCACCCGCGCGGCGCGAGCGCGACGGAGGTGGCCGACGCCATCGGCATCGCCCGCGCGACGTTCTCGGAACACCTCGCGGCGGCGCAGCGCCGCGTCTTCGAGGACCTCGTCGGCGGATGAACCCCGTTCCCACGCGGCGGGGTCGACCGCGATATTGAAACCGTTCAGGCCCCCAGATGGGGTATGTATCGCAGACGGTTCCTCCGGCGGACGGGCGCCGTCGGGAGCGCGGCGGTCGGGGTCGCCCTCGCCGGCTGCGCGGGCGTCGGCGGCGAACCGGACTACGACGTCGGTATGCTCGCGACCGCGTACCAGCCCCGCGAGATCACGGTCTCCGTCGGCGACACCGTCGTCTGGGAGAACACGAGCGCCCGCGCACACACGGTCACCGCGACGGCGGGGGGGCTTCCGGACGGGGCCGAGTTCTTCGCCTCGGGCGGCTTCGACGACTACGAGACCGCGGAGTCGGCGTGGCAGTCCGACTTCGGCGGGAGATTGGAGAGCGGCGACCGCTTCGAACACACCTTCACGGTCCCCGGTGCCCACGAGTACGTCTGTATCCCGCACCGAAAGGCCGGCATGTACGGGACGGTCGTCGTGGAGGAGTGATCGGTGTGACCCGTCTCGACGGTGCCCGACGAACCGCGGCCCGCCCCGCCGACTCCGGCCGACGAAACCCGTTTCCGCCCGCGCCTCGAACTGGAGGTGACTGGCTCGCATGACCCTCTCGGCGCTCCTCGGGACCGACGTCCTGCTGTTCGCAGCCATCGGGCTGCTCGGCGGCGCCCACTGCATCGGGATGTGCGGCCCGCTCGTCACGGTGTACGCGAGCCGGATGGACGCGGACGCGGGGCGGACCGACGGCGGCGAGGCCGGCGCCGCGCGCGCCTCGAACGCGCCGACCGGTCGCGAGGGGCACCTGACAACCTACGAGGTCCGCCAGCACGCGCTGTTCAACCTCGGTCGGGCGGCGAGCTACGCGACGATCGGGACCCTCCTCGGCGCGCTCGGCGGCGCGGTCCTCGTCACGACCGCGACCCTGACGGGCGCCGCGGAGGCCGTCCGCGGCGGAGTCGGCCTCCTCGTCGGCGCGGCCGTCATCGCCGTCGGGGTCCGGTACCTCCTCGGCGGCGCGACCGGCGGCGTCCACCTCCCCGGGCTCGAACGCGTCACGGGGTGGCTCACGGGGCACGTCGACCGGCTCGCGAACGGCCCCGGGATCGTCGCGCTCGGCGCGGTCCACGGGTTACTCCCCTGTCCGATCCTCTACCCGGCGTACCTGTACGCGTTCGCGAGCGGCTCGGCGGTCGCGGGCGGGGTCGCGCTCGGCGCGCTCGGGCTCGGGACGATCCCCGCCGTCTTCGCGTACGGCACCCTGATCGAGAGCGTCGACCCGGTCCACCGCCGCCGGATCCACCGGCTGTTGGGGGTCGCGTTCGTCGCGCTCGGCTACGTGCTGTTCGCGCACGGGCTGATGTCCGTCGGGATCCACGTGCCGCACCCGCGGCTCCCGTTCTGGAACCCGCTCGACGCCGGGATGATGGGGGGAATGTGAGATGAGCGAGGCGCCCCCGTCTCCGGGCGCAGGCGGGAACGGCGACCCCGCCGCCTGTACCCTCTGCGAACTCCCGACCGAGGGCGTCGACGTCACCGACGAGGAGGGGAACCGGTTCTGCTGTACCGGCTGCCGGGACGTGTACGGCGCGCTCGGCGACGTCGACGTGGACGCCGACGCGGTCCGCGAGCGGCGACGGGATCGGGGCGGCGCCGCGGAGGACGACGGCGGAGCGGGCGCCGACGCCGACGGCGACCGCGACGTCCCCGACGGCCACGAGGCGACGTACCTGGAGGTCGACGGAATGCACTGCGCGACCTGCGAGGCGTTCATCGAGACGGTGGCGACCGACGCCGACGGCGTCAGCGGCGCGAGCGCGAGCTACGTCACCGACACGGTGCGGATCGACCGCGACCCCGACGCGGTCACCGTCGACGACCTCACGGAGACGGTGAGCGGGCTGGGGTACAGCGCGTACGCCCGCGACGACGCCTTCTCGCGCCGACAGGCGGACAACATGGCGACGGCGCGGCTCGCGGCGGGCGTGCTCGTCGGGATGGCCGTCATGCTGCAGTACATCGTCCTCATCTACCCGACGTACTTCGCGTTCCCGTTCTACAACCAGCGGACCCTCGACTACCTCAACGAGGCGATGGCCTCGACATCGGGGACCTACTTCTTCATCGTCATCGCCGTCCTCACGACCATCGTCCTCTTCTTCACCGGGAAGCCGATCCTCCGCGGCGCCTACGTCAGCGCGAAGACGCGCTCGCCGAACATGGACCTCCTCGTCGCGGTCGCGGCGGTGAGCGCCTACCTCTACAGCACGCTCGCGGTGATCTTCGTGGAGTCGCCCTCGATATACTACGACGTGACCGTCGCGATCGTCGTCATCGTCACGGTGGGGAACCACTACGAGGACTCCGTGAAGGACCGGGCGACGGAGCTGCTCTCCGAGGTCACCGCGGTCCAGGTCGACGACGCCCGGCGGCTGACCGGTGACGGCGAGACGGAGTCCGTCGCCGTCGACGCGCTCGAACCGGACGACCGGCTCCTCGTGCGCGCCGGGGAGCGGGTCCCGGTCGACGGCGAGGCGGTCGACGGCGACGCCGCGGTCGACGAGTCGGTCGTCACCGGCGAGTCGCTGCCGGTCCGGAAGGTCGCCGGCGACGCGGTCGTCGGCGGCTCCGTCGTGACGGACGGCTCGCTCACGGTCGCGGTCGGCCCGGACGCGACCTCCAGCCTCGACCGCGTCGCGGAGCTGGTGTACGACCTCCAGAGCGGCAACCACGGCGTCCAGAAGCTCGCCGACCGGCTCGCCACGGTGTTCGTCCCGGCGGTCCTCGTCATCGCGGCCGTCGCGGCCGGCGCGTCGCTCGCGCTCGGCGGCGCCCCGACCGACGCGATGCTCGTCGGGCTGACGGTGCTGATCGTCTCGTGCCCGTGCGCGCTCGGGCTGGCGACCCCGCTCGCGGTCGCCGCCGGGATCCGCGACGCCCTCGAACGCAACATCGTCGTCTTCGACGACACCGTCTTCGAGCGGATCCGCGACGCCGACACGGCCGTCTTCGACAAGACCGGGACGCTGACGACCGGCGAGATGCGGCTGATCGATCGCGCGGTCGACGACGACCTGCTCCGGCTCGCGGCCGCCCTCGAATCCCGCTCCGCCCACCCGGTCGGACAGGCGATCGCGGCGGCACGGGGGGCGACCGACCCGCTGGCCGTCGCCGCCGACGAGGGAGCCGACGACGGCGCGACCCCGGCGGTCGCGGACGGCGGGGCGGAAGCCGTCGACGCCGGGACCGGCGAGGGAGGCGACGCTCACGCCGTCGAGTCGTTCGAGAGCCACGCCCGCGGCGTCTCCGGCGTCGTCGACGGCGTCGAGGTCGTCGTCGGCCACCCGGACCTCTTCGACGAGCGCGGCTGGGCCGTCCCCGACGCGGTCCGCGAGGCGGTCGCCGACGCGCGCGACGTGGGCCGCGTCCCGGTCGCGGTCGGCCGTGACGGCGCCGCCGAGGGGTTCGTGGTGGTGGGCGACGAGCTGCGCGACGGCTGGGAGGAGACGGTGACCGCGCTCGACGAGTCGGGCGTCGAGGTGATCGTCCTCACCGGCGACGACGAGCGCGCGGCGACCGTGTTCGCCGACCACGACGCGGTGTCGTCGGTGTTCGCCGGCGTGCCGCCGGAGGGGAAGGCCGAGGCGGTCGGGCGGCTGAAGGAGCGCGGCGTCACCGTGATGGTCGGCGACGGAACCAACGACGCGCCGGCGCTGGCCGCGGCCGACCTCGGGATCGCGCTCGGCGGCGGCACCGCGATGGCGGCGGACGCCGCCGACGTGGCCATCGTCGACGACGACCTCGGCTCCGTGGCGACCGTCTTCGAGCTCGCCCGAGCGGCCGGGCGGCGCGTGAAGGGGAACATCGGCTGGGCGTTCTGCTACAACGCGGTCGCCATCCCGCTCGCGGCGACCGGCCTGCTCAACCCGCTGTTCGCCGCCGTCGCGATGGGCGCGTCGAGCCTGCTCGTGGTGACGAACTCCTCGCGGGCGCTGCTCTCCGAGGACTGAGCGGCCGGCGCTGCCACGAGGGTTCGGCGGCCGGCGCAGCCGACCCGGAGACTTGGCCGCCGTCCCCCGCAGCCGCGACCCGAAGGCACTTTTCAGTCCCGGCCGTGGCGCCGCCCATGTCCCTCCACGAAGCCGAGCGGCGCCGCGACCGGAGCCCCTCTTCGTCCGACGACGACGGAAGCGACGACGAGACCGACCGCCGGCTCGGCGTCACCCTGATCGTCGCGCTCGCGCTGATCAGCGGCCTCACGGACCTGGTCGGCGGACTGGTGCTGGTCGCGAGTCCGTTGTTCCTGATCGGGGTCCCGGTCGCCGCGATCGGGGCGGTGAAGTGCTGGGCCGCGCTCGGGCTCCGCCGAGGCAGCGGCCGGGCGCTCGGGCTCACCTTCCTGTTCTTCGGCGTCGGCGCCATGGTGTCGACGGGCGAACTGCTCTTCGCGCTCCGGGGCGGCGGCGGGCTCGTCGTCCCCGCGGCCGCGCTCGCGCTCGACCTCGCGGTCGTCGGCTACCTGCTGGTGCTCGTCGACGAGTTCGACTGACCGCCCCGCGCGCTCGCGACGGTCGCTCTCGCGGTCCGGCCGCCGCTCGCACGGTTCGGTCGCCGCCGCTCCTCTGGCTCGGCCGCCCCCGTGACCCGGCCGCGCCCGCCCCTACCGCAAGCGATTTTCGGCTCACGCGAGTAGACGGGAGTGATGACCGACCAACAGCAGCAGCCCGCGGTACCGACCCGCAACGGAATGCCCGTCCTCGGGCTCGGAACGTGGGAGAACGACGACCCGGCGCAGTGTACCGAGTCGGTCGCGAACGCGCTTGACGCCGGCTACCGACACGTCGACACCGCCCAGATCTACGGCAACGAGGCGGCCGTCGGCGAGGGGATCGCGGAGAGCGACGTCGACCGCGACGAGATCTTCCTCGCGTCGAAGGTGTGGATCGACGAGCTCGCGCCCGCCGACGTGGCCGCGTCGACCCGCGAGAGCCTCGACAAGCTCGGCGTCGACGCGGTCGACCTCATGTACGTCCACTGGCCGGCCGGCGAGTACGAGCCCGAGGAGACGCTGCCGGCGTTCGCCGAGCTGCGCGACGACGGCCTGATCGACCGCATCGGCGTCTCCAACTTCGAGCCGCATCACCTCGACGCCGCGACCGACGCGCTCGGCGAGGCGCCGTTCGCGAATCAGGTCGAGATGCACCCGCTGCTCCGCCAGGAGGAGCTGCGCGAGTACGCCGACGCCAACGACGTGGAACTCGTCGCCTACTCGCCGCTCGCCCGCGGGGAGATCCTCGACGACCCCGCGATCGTCGACATCGCGGAGAAGCACGGCGTCAGCGCCGCGCAGGTGAGCCTCGCGTGGCTCCGCGAGAAGGGCGTCACCGCCATTCCGAAGGCGACCGGGATCGACCACATCCGCGACAACCTCGCGAGCGTCGACCTCCGGCTCGACGACGAGGACGTCGCGGCGATCGACTCCCTCGGCCGCACCGACCGCCAGCTCAACCCCGACTTCGGGCCGGACTGGTAAGCGAGCGACGCCTCTTTTAAATAAACGATGCGGTGGCGCGTGCCTGCGAGCGGCCGCCCTCGGCGGCCGCGAAGCAGCACGCGCGAGGGAGTCGGCCGACCGGAGCGAAGCGGAGGGAGGCCGACGAGGCTGGGGAGGTGTGAGGTGCGGTTGCTGTGCGGGCGTGGTGGGACTCAAAGGGGCAGCCGTGAGACCGCAGTAGGCGACGTAAGCACTGGAAGGAGCGAACGGAGTGAGCGACTGAAGCGCGCAACGAGCGTACTGCGGTCTCACGGCTGGGGCTTTGGCGGTGGTCGCCGCCGAGCCACTGTTGCCTATTTATAAATGATCGGCTGTGGTCTTGGAGACGTTCCCCTGCCGAGCCACTGTTATCTATTTATAAACGGCTGAGTAGGGGTTTGAAGATATCCGCCGCCGCACTGCGCTCTCTCAGTTATAAATAAAGAACTGTGACCGTTCAGTCAGATTCGAGCCTCCGACCGAACTCCTCGTCTCAGACGTGTTCGGCGAGGAAGTCGACGATCTCGCGGTACGCCTCGATCCGGTTGTCGAGCTTCGCGAACCCGTGCCCCTCGTCGTCGAAGATCAGCTTCCGGACGGGGACGCCCTGTTCGCGCGCCTCCTCGACGATCTGTTCGGCCTCGCCGACGGGCACCCGCGGGTCGTTCTCGCCGTGGAGGACGAAGAGGGGGGCCTCGATCCGTTCGATGTTGTTGATCGGCGAGACGGACTCCAAGAACTCGCGGTCCTCGTCGAGCGAGCCGTACTCGGCCTCGCGCAGCGAGCGCCGCCAGTCGCCGGTGTTCTCCAAGAACGTGACGAAGTTCGCGATGCCGACGATGTCGACGCCGGCGGCCCACAGCTCCGGGTACTCGGTCAGCGACGCGAGCACCATGAAGCCGCCGTAGGAGCCGCCCATCGCGACGACGCGGTCGGGGTCGACCTCGGGGTGGTCGTGGAGCCAGCCGACCCCCTCCCGGATGTCCTTCACCGAGTCCATCCGGTTCTCTACGTCGTCGAGCCCGGAGTACGCCTTCCCGTAGCCCGAGGAGCCGCGGACGTTCGGCTCGAAGACGGCGTACCCGTTGTTCAGGAGGTACTGGGTGACCGAGGCGAAGGAGGGCCGCCGCTGCGACTCGGGGCCGCCGTGGATGTCGACGACGACCGGGTAGCCCGACTCCGGCGGCTCGGTCTCGGGCACGGAGAAGAACGCGGGGATCTCTCGACCAGCGCGAGACGACGTCTCGCTGGCCGACGAACGTCGTTCGTCGACGTCGAAGGTGGGATAGTGAACCAGCTCGCGCTCGACGAACGTGTCCGGGGGGATGCCCGCCGTCGAGGCGCGCGTCCAGCGCTCGGCCTCGCCCGTGGTCGCGTCGACCACGTAGACGTTCGCGTTGTGCGTGCTGCCCGTCGCCGTCACCGCGAACCGGTCGCCGTCGGGGCCGAAGCTCACGCCGCCCGCGACGCCGTCCGGGAGGTCCGGTTCCGGGAACTCGTCGATCCGGTCGGGCGCGACGAGTTCGCCGGCGGTGAGCTCGGTGTAGCCGTCGACGTTCCGGGAGTAGACGAGCCGGCGGGACTCGTCGTCTATCGCGACGCCGTCGACGTTCCACTCGCCGCCGTCGGCGACGACGTCGAACTCGTCGGTCGCTAGGTCGAGCCGCTCTAACCGGAGGGTGTCCGTGTCGCGGTCGGTGACGAGGTATATCCCCTCGCCGTCGGGGCCCCACTCCGGGCCGGAGTAGCGCACGTCGCCCTCGTGGGGCGTGTGGTGGGTGAGGTCGCCGGTCGACAGATCGAGGGTGTACACGTCGTGGTCGAACGAGGAGCGCGCCTCGTGGACGATCAGCCGGTCGTCGCTCGGCGACCAGCCGGCCACCGAGAGCCAGCCGTCCCCCTCGTACACGAGTTCGGCGTCGTCGCCGGTCTCGTCGCGGCCCTGGACGTACACGTCGAAGACGGCCTCGTCGCGGCGGTTCGACGCGAACGCGAACCGGTCGCCCGTCGAGTCCCAGCCGCCCCATCGGTGTTTCGCCTCGGGCATGTCGGTCAGGTTCGTGATCGCGCCCGACTCGTAGTCGAGACGGTACAGCTGCGCGCGCTCGTTGCCCCCCTCGTCCATGCCGAAGACGGCCTCGGAGCGCTCCGGCGAGGAGTCGACGAAGGAGACGGACTCCTCGAAGAAGGTGTGCTGTTCGGGCCACGACTCCGGTTCGCGGACCGACCACACTTGGCCCGTCCCGGTCGTGTCGAGGAGGAAGGACAGCCGGCCGTCGGGACCGAGGTCGGCGCCGCCCGCGTTCCGGACGTTGAGGTAGCGTTCGATGTCGTACTGTCGCATGCCACTCGGTTCCGCGCGCCCCGTGAAACCGTTTCGGGTGACGGAACCCCGCCCCGGGACGTGTTGGCGCGCGGCCGGGACGTGTTGGCGCGCGGCCGGGACGTGTTGGCGCGCGGCCGGGGCGGGTTGCCGCGCGGCCGGGCGGACTGCCGCGTCGACGCTTCCGCTCGCCGCTCCGTCCTCGCTCCTCCGCGGGATGCCGTGTCTTTTTACCGGCGCCCGCCGTCCGGTCGGCGTATGCGCGTCGCGTTCGTCTCGCTCTTCGCCCCCGGACACGGGGAGACTCCGGCGCGAACGCGAACCCTGCGGACCGCCCGCGCGCTCGCCGACCGCGGTCACGACGTGACCTGGCTCTGCGCGCAGTGGTGGGGCGGCGACCACGATTCGTTCTCCGAGGACGGCGTCGAGTACCGGTCGGTCACCGTCGATCCCGCGCCGGTCGCGTTCGCCGCGAAGCTCCCGGTCGCGCTCCGGCGCGTCGGTCCCGACGTCGTTCACGCGGTCAACACCCCGCCGACGCCCGCGCTCGCCGCCACGGTCGCGGGGTCGCTCTCGCGGGCCCCGGTCGTCGTCGACTGGTGGCGCGACCACCCGGCCGACGCCCGCCGCTGGTACCGGCCCCTCGCGCGGCGCGCGGACGCGGTGACTGCCCCCTCCCGGACCACGAAGACGCGCGTCCGCGAACACGGCGCCGACGGCGACGACGTGCGCGTGCTCCCCGAGAGCATCGACTTCGACGCCGTCGAGGCCGCGGGCGTCGACGACCGCTTCGACGCGGTGTACTCGCGGCGGCTCGACCGCCACGCCAACGTCGAGACGTTCCTCCTCGGGCTCGCCGAGCTTCGCGGCCGCGACTGGACCGCCGCGGTGATCGGCGACGGGCCGGAGCGCGGCCGGATCGAGGAGATCGCCCGCGACCTCCGGATCGACGACCGGGTCGAGTTCCTCGGCGACCTGCCGGTCGAGGAGCGGATCCCGGTATTTAAAGGAACGCACGTCGCGGTCGCGACCGCGACGTGGGAGACGTTCGCGACCGACCTGCTGTGGGCGGTCGCGTGCGGCTGCGTCGCCCTCGTCGAGTACCAGGCCGACTCCAGCGCCCACGAGCTCGTCGAGGGGCGCGAGCGCGGGCGGCTCGTCACCAGCCCGGCGGAGCTCGCCGACGAGTTCGTCGCGGTCGGCGACCTCGAACGCCGCGCGGTCGACCGCGAGTTCGCCTCGTTCGACCACGACGCGGTGATCGACCGCTACGTCGCGCTGTACGAGGAGCTCGTCGACGGGGAGTGAGAGCGGACACCGCGAAAGAAATCGGTCGCCGTCCGCTACGCCTGGTCCTGTCCGGTGATCGTGCCGCCGTACTTCATGAAGACGAACGCCAGCCCCAGCGTGCTCACCATCGCGATGAACGTCGCGATCCCGAGCGCGCGGGCGGCGTCCGGGACGAACACCGCGTTCGAGCCGCCGCCACCGCCGGTCTCGACGGTGGCGACGTCCCCGCCGACGGCGAGGCCGCCGTGCATGCCGACCGCGGTGTGGGGGACGCAGTGGTAGTGGGTGATGCCGGCGTCCTCGCCGGACGTCTCGTACTCGTAGGTGGCCCCCTCCTCGCCGACGGGGTTACCGCTGTCGAGGCTCGCTGGGCCGTTGACCGTCTGGACGTTGTGCGAGCCCCCGGCGCCCGTCCACTCCCAGGTGATCGTCGTCCCCTCGTCGACCCACACGAGGGTCGGGTCGAACGCGAGCCCCTGGTCGCCGGCGCCGACCGAGATAGTCACCGAGTCCTGACCGCGGGCGTCGGTGTACGAGCCCACGTTCCCGACGGCGGCGCTCGGCCAGTCGGGTTCCACTTCCTGTGCAGCCGCCGTCCCCGCCGTCGCCGTCGCCGCGCCGGCGGCGGCCGCCGCACCGCCGGCCGTCCGCATGAACGCGCGCCGAGAGACGTCGTCCGAACTCATACGAGGCGGTTCGTGGCGACCCGTAGTGAATATGTTGATCCGAACGCGGGATCACTGTTGAACGACGACCGCCACCGAAGCCCCGGCCGCTCGGCTGTACGTAATTGCTTATAAACTAACGATCGACGCGACCGCCTCCGAAGCCCCAGCCGCGAGGCGGCCGCACGCTCGCTGCGCTCCTCGTCACTCGCTCCGCTCGTTCCTGCGGTGCTTGCGTCGCCTGCGGCCGCCTCGCGACTGCCCCTTCGAGTCCCTCCCCGCACAGCACCGCCCCGCGCCTCACCCCTCCCCAGCCTCGTCGCTCACTGCGTTCGCGACTCCCTCGCGCGTGCTCCTCGCGGCCTCCGCTTCGCTCCGGCCGCTCGGTGGCACGCGCCACCGCTCGGCGTGTTCGTTTATAAGGGTGACTCGCCACCGCGGTCGAGTATTTAAAAGGATCTACCGCCGGATCCGGTCGAGGTCGTCGAGGAACGCCCGCAGCGCCGCCCGCGTCACGTGCGGCATACACACCACGCGGAGCTCTCCCGCGCCGGTCCGCGACACCTTCCAGCCAGCCTCGCGAAGGGCGGCGAACTCGGACTCGGGCACGTCGGCCGCGACGAGCGGGAGCTCGGGCTCGACGGCGTCGTACCCGCGGTCCGCGAGTTCGGCGGCGAGCCAGTCGGCGTTGTCGGCCGCGCGCTCCGCGGCCTCGCGGTAGCCGTCGGGCCACAGCGCGTCCATCGCCGCGGCGGCGCCGGCGACGCCCGCGCCGCTCCGGGTCCCGGTCAGCGTCGCCTGCGACCGGGACTCCAGGTACGGGGTGTCGACCGCGAGCGCGTCGAGCGCGGCGTCCTCGCGGGCCAGCAGACCGCCGGCGGGGACCGGTGCCTGCCCGAACTTGTGGGGGTCGATCGTCAGCGTGTCGACCGGCGCGTCGGCGAACGACCACGCGTGGTCGGTGAAGGGGAGGACGAACCCGCCCCACGCGGCGTCGACGTGGAGCCGCGCGCCGGCCTCCTCGGCGATCGCCGCCAGCTCGGGGATCGGGTCGACCCGCCCGTACTCCGTGCTGCCGGCGACGCCGACGACGAGCGCGGTCGCGTCGTCGACCGCGGCCGCGACGGCCTCGGGGTCGGCCCGGTGGTCGTCGCCGAGGGGGACCGTCCGCAGTTCGACGCCGAGAACCTCCGCGGCCTTGTGAAACGAGAAGTGCGCGCTCGCCGGCGCGACGACGTTGACCTCGTCTCCGCGCTTCGTACTCCCTTCGCTGCGCCGGTTCCGCGCCGACCGCACCGCCTGAACGTTCGCCTCGGTGCCGCCGGAGGTGACGTACCCGGCGGCGTCGGCCGGGGTCGGGTGGGCGGCGAGCGTCGCGAGCCCCTCGACCGCGCGCGCCTCCAGCTCCGCGACCGCCTCGTACGTGGCGGGGTCGCCGGGGTTCGTGGCGAGGAACCGCTCGGCGGCCGCGCGGGCGTCCGGGTGCGGCTCGGTGCACATCGAGGAGAGCACCCGGTCGAACGACTGCGGCTCCGGTTCCGGCTGTCGCATCTGCCCCCCAGTTGCCGCGGACGGCTCTTACCGGTTCCGTTCTCGGGTGCGTCGGGAAACCGACCGCGAGCGGCCTCAGCGGACCGAGTCGAGCAGCAGGCGCTGTTCGGTCCGTTTGACCTCGTGTTGGACGTCGCGGACCGCGTCGATGTTCGCGGAGATGGAGGAGACGCCCTTCTCGACGAGGAACTCGACCATCTCGGGCTTCGAGCCGGCCTGCCCGCAGATGCTGGTGTCGACGCCGAGCTCGCGGCACGTCTCGATCGTGTCGCCGATGAGCCGCAGCACGGCCGGGTGGAGCTCGTCGAACCGGTCGGCGACGTGCTCGTTGTTGCGGTCGACCGCGAGCGTGTACTGCGTGAGGTCGTTGGTGCCGAAGGAGGCGAAGTCGATGCCGGCCTCCGCCAGCTCCTCGATCTGGAGCGCGCTGGCGGGCGTCTCGATCATCACGCCCCAGCGGCGCGCCTCGGGGTCGATCCCGGCCTCGCGCATGTGGCCCGCGATCCCCTCGACGTCCGCGGCGTCGTTGACGAGGGGGAACATCACCTCCAGGTTGTCGTACCCCATGTCGTAGAGGCGCGCGAACGCGGCCAGCTCCTGCCGGAACGGCTCGGGCTTGTCGAGGCTCCGGCGGATCCCGCGCCAGCCGAGCATCGGGTTGTGTTCGGCGGGTTCGCCCTCGCCGCCCTCCAGCTCGCGGAACTCGTCGGTCGGCGCGTCGATGGTCCGAACCCGGACCGGTCGGGGGTAGAACTCGTCGGCGACGCGGCGGACGCCCTCGATCAGCTCGTCCTGATACGCGCGGGCGCCGTGGTCGTTGATGTACTTCTCGGGGGTCTTCCCGAGCGAGAGCACCATGTGCTCGATCCGGAGCAGCCCCACGCCGTCGGCGCCCGTCGCCGCGGCGCGCTCGGCAGCCTCCGGGATCGAGACGTTCACCTTCACCTCCGTCGCCGTCATCGGCTTGACGGGTGTCTCGGGGCGCGCGGCCTCAACCGGCTCGAACTCCTCGCCGGACTCGGCCGACTCCGACTCGCCCGCGCGGATCGTCCCCTTGTCGCCGTCGAGGGTCACCTGCTGGCCATCTTCGAGGACGCGGGTCCCGTTGCCGGTGCCGACGACCGCGGGGACGCCGAGCTCGCGGGAGATGATCGCCGCGTGGCTCGTCATTCCCCCCTCGTCGGTGACGATGCCGGCGGCGCGTTTCATCGCGGGCACCATGTCCGGCATCGTCATCTCCGTCACCATCACGTCGCCCTCCTGGACCTGGTCGAGGTGGTCGAGCTTGTGGACGAGCCGGACGGCCCCGGAGACGACGCCCGGGCTGGCGCCGAGCCCGTCGACGAGGACGTCCGCGTCGTCCCCGCCGACCGTCCCGCCGTTCGGGCCGCTTCCCGGCGCGCCCCCGGCGCCGTCGGCGGTCGTCGCGCCCGCACTCTCTCCGCCCGCGGCGCCCCCGCCCGCGGCGTCGCCGCTCGCGCCCGCCTCGTCGCCGGCGTCCTCCCGGATCGTCGTGATCGGGCGCGACTGGAGCATATATATCTCGCCGTCGTAGATCGCCCACTCGACGTCTTGGGGCGAGCCGTAGTGCTCCTCGACCCGCTCGCCGAGCTCGACGAGATCGCCGATCTCGGCGTCCGAGAGCACCCGCTCGTGTCGGCGGTCCTCGCCGACGTCGAGCTGGACCGTCTCGCCGGTCTCCTCGTCTTTCACCATCTCGACCTTCTTGTCCGCGACGGTGACCTCGTCGACCTCGCCGCGCTCGCGGTCGTAAACGTAGTTGTCGGGGGAGACGGTGCCGGAGACGACCGCCTCGCCGAGCCCCCACGCGGCCTCGATGGTGACCTGCGGCTCGCCCGTCGAGGGGTGGCTGGTGAACATCACGCCGGACTTGTCGGCGTCGACCATCCGCTGGACGACGACCGCGATGTCGACCTCGGCGTGCGGGAACCCCCGCTGCTGTCGGTAGTAGATCGCGCGCTGGGTGAAAAGCGAGGCCCAGCACTCCTTCACGCGCCGGAGGAGGTCGTCCTCGCGGACGTTGAGGAACGTCTCCTGCTGGCCGGCAAAGGAGGAGTCGGGGAGGTCCTCGGCCGTGGCCGAGGAGCGCACCGCGACGAACGCCTCCTCGCCGTCCTCGGCCATCGCGCGGTACTGCTCTACGATCTCCTCGCGCACCTCTTCGGGGAACGGCGTGTCGAGGATGAGTTCCTCCGCGCGCGCCTCGGCCTCGCGGAGCGCCGCGGAGTCCTCGGGGTCGACGTCGACCGCGTCGAACAGCTCGTCGTCGATCCCGGCCTCCTCGATGAAGGTGCGGTACGTCCCCGCGGTGACGGCGAACCCCGGCGGCACCGGGAGCCCAGCACCGATGAGTTCGCCGAGCGACGCGGCCTTTCCGCCGACGGTCCCGACGTCGTCGGCATCGACATCCTCCAGCAAGAGTACTGCCATTCGTGTACCCGGAGGATCCGCGAGGCGACGTATGAAGGTTCCGGCGGCCGCAACGCTGAATAAAAGATTACTCGCCGCCGAGTTGTCTCCGTTCGTCGCGGTCGCCGTTCCCGGTCCCTTCACCAGCGAGGGGGAGGCCTGCGTCGGTTGTCGCCGGATCGGGCCGATGGCAGGCGAGGGCTCTCCACAGCTCGAACGCGATGCGCGGCGCTGCCGATACCCGGCGCCTCCGGTACGACCACGAGTGGGATCGGTGCCGCGACGAACGGGTCTCGGCCGCGAACGAAAACGAGGGCCGAAGGTCGGGGACAGCGAACCGAAACGCGGTTCGTACAACGCAGTAATCGAGGGATCCGCCTATACTTACCTCCCGTTTCGGGATTAGGTCCCGTAACTTGTTACCGGATCTGTAACACTTCGGCTTGGTCGACTCAGACCACGACCCGCTTGGCCCGCACCGCGACTCGGTCGACCGCCCTCCCCGATCAGTCGTCGCTCAGTCGCCGCCGCTCGTCGCGCAGGAGCCGCTCCCAGAGGCGGAACAGGACGCTGTCGAGGTCGTACGCCTCGTCGACGCGGCTGACCCAGCGGTCGTCGGCGAACAGGTGACGCTGGAACCGCCGCACGTCGGGCGAGAGGCGGTCGCGGTCGCCGCCGTAGTACGACAGCGACTCCTCGCGGGTCCGCGCGACGAGGTCGGCGGGGACGTCGATCCCGTCCGCGGCTGCGACGTGCTCGAACCACTCCAGGTGGAGCAGCGAGTCGGCGAGGAGGAACCGCTCGCGGAAGCCGTCGACCCGCGACAGCGCCGGCGCGCCGTCGATTCGGACGTCGGTCGGGCGCGAGAACCGCGGCGCGGTCACCGTCACGCCCGCCTCGTCGGCGACCGCGCCGGCGACCCGTCGCAGCCGCCAGTCGCCGTACCGGACCGGCGCGATCAGCGCGAGCTCGTACCAGGTCGGCAGCCACTCGCAGTACGGTTCCGAGAACGCGCCGTCCGCGAGCAGCGTCGCCGCCACGGAGCGCGCCTCGGCGGGCGTCAGCTCGTCGGGGGCCGTCCGGAGCCGGCGGACGATCCGGTCGTCGTCGAGTCCGTCGACGCCGGGAAAGCCCATCCCCGCCGCGACGCCGGTCGTGTACGCGCGGCCGGCGGCGTACCAGGCCGCGAAGTCGGCGGGCGCGGTCAGCCGCAGGAGTCGGAGGACGGTGATACGGGACGGAGGGTCCGAGTCGAAATAACCGTTCGGTCGGTCAGCCGTCGACGGAGCCGCCGGCGTCGCGCTCGACGGAGCCGCCGGCGTCGCTCTCGACGGAGCCGCCGGCGTCGCTCTCGCTCACCGCCTCCGGATCGTCGAGCGCGTCGTCGAGCCCCCACTCGGCCGCGCGGTCGCGGGCCTCCGAGCGGGCCTGCTCCCGGATCGCGTCGATCCGCTCCTCGTCCGCGAGGAAGGCGGCGACGGCGTCGTCCTCGCCGTCGATGTCTCGCAGCCGCTCGTCGGGCGCCGCCTCGCGGGTCCGCTCGGCGAGGGCGGCGTCGTCGGCCAGCTCGGTCGCGGCCGCGTCGGGCGCGACGCGCAGCGCCTCCTCCTCGTGGGCCGCGGCCAGTCCGCTCGCGTCGACGGCGTACAGCTCGACGCGGTAGGGGCCGGGGACCGCCAGCTCCGCGAGCGCGTCCGGGCCGCCGCTGTCCGTCACGGTGTTGTACGCCAGCACGGGCACGCCGTCGTCGAAGGTGATGACGCCGCGGGCCTCGCCGGACAGGAGCAGCGTCTCCTGCGGGACCAGCGTCGCGTAGCCGGTGAGGTCGCGGTCGAGCGCGCGCGACAGCGTCGTCCCCACGTCGGAGACCACCCGCGAGCGCAGCAGCGTCCCCCGCGGGATGGTGAGCGCGGCCGACTCCGAGCCGTCGCCGCCGGGGCTGTCGCCGTCCGAGCCGTCGCTCTTCGGGTTCCCGCTCATGGCGTGTCGGGGACGACCGCGCTGCGGAACCGGTCCGCCACCGCGTCGCCGTCGCCGTCGCGCACGTCGAGCCGGTCGGCGGCCCGCCGGTAGCGCGCGGCGGCCTCGCTCTCCGGGGCGTGCGCGAGGAGGGGCTCTCCCGCTCTGCGCGCCGCCCGGACGTCGTCGCTCTCGGGGACGTTCGCGAGGACGGGGCCGCCGAAGTGGCGCTCCGCCTGCGCGGCGACGTCGTCGGCCTCGTCCCGGACCTTGTTGAACAGGACGCCGGCGGTCTCCGTGCCGTACGAGCGGGCGTACTCCTGGACCTTCAGGCCGTCCGAGAGCGCGGGGATGGTCGGCTCGACGACGACCACGACGCGGTCGGCCAGCACGACCGGGAGCACGGCCGACTTCGAGCCCAGCGCGGCCGGCGAGTCGAGCAGGAGCACGTCGGTGTCGCGTGCGAGCTCGGCCACCACGTCGCGGAGGCGCTCCGGCTCCGCGGCCTCGAAGCCGGCGAGCGAGGTGCCGCAGGGGACGACCGAGAGCCCGAACCGCTCGTAGACGGCCTCGCTCACGTCCGTCGCGGTGCCCTCGACGAGCAGGTCGTGGAGGGTGACCGCCGCGTCGTCGAGCCCCGCGTGAAAGAGGAGGTTCGCCATCCCGGTGTCGGCGTCCACGACCGTCACGTCGTGGTCGGCCGCGAGCGCCATCCCGAGCGCGAGCGTGCTCGTCGTCTTCCCCGTGCCGCCCTTCCCGCTGGCGACCGCGAACGCCTCGACCATACGCCCGCTCGCCGGGCGCTCCGAATAAAAGCTACCCATCGCGGTCGCGACGGATTCCGCATCTGTTGCGGTTGCGGTGGCGCGTGCCTCCGAGTGGCCGCCGAAGGCGGCCGCGAGGAGCACGCGCGAGGGAGTCGGTGGGCCGGAGCGAAGCGGAGGACCACCGACGAGGCTGGGGAGGCGTGAGGCGCAGTGCTGTGCGGTGCGGTGCGGGGCGGGACTCAAAGGGGCAGCCGGGAGGACGAAGACGGGCGAAGCAAGGACCGCAGGAGCGAACGTAGTGAGCGACGAGGACCGCAGCGAGCCCATCGAGTCCTCCCGGCTGGGGCTTTGGAGGCGTCCGTCGTCGATCCGCTGTCGGATATTTATAAGCGAACGGCTAGGGACTCGGAGGTATTCGCCGCAGCGTCACTGTTTATTTATAAATAAACCGCCGGCGAGTACCAGCACGCAGCGTTGATCTCGCCGCCGGCGATTCCCTCGTGCTCCCCGTCCACCGAGTGCTTTTGATCACGCGGAACAAGACTCCGGTATGGCCGAAACGATCTCCGCCGACGAGTTCCGGGACAGGATCGACGCGCGGCGGCGCGGCGAGCGGGAGTTCACCGTCGTCGACACCCGCCCCGAAGAGAGCTTCGCGGGCTGGCGCGTGGCGGACGCCGTCCACTACTTCTACAAGCCCTTCCACGAGTTCGACGTCGACGACTTCGAGCGCGAGACCGGCCTCTCTCCGGACGACACCGTCGTCACGATCTGCGCGAAGGGGAAGGCCTCCGACGACTTCGCCGCCGAACTCGACGCGGCCGGGTACGATGACGTGGTCGTCGTCGAAGACGGCATGCGCGGCTGGTCGGCCGTCTATGACCGAACCCCTGTGCCGCTCCCCGCAACGCCCGACTCAGCCCCGCCGCTCGATATCGTCCAGGTCCAGCGCCGGGCGAAGGGGTGTCTGGGGTACCTCGTAGTCGGCGGACGCGAGGCGGGCGCGGCGGACAACGCGGATCACGTCCTCGCTAACTCCTCCGACTCCGACCGCGTCGCCGTCGCTAATTCCGACGGCTCACCCCGTATCGCCGTCGCTATCGATGTCTCCAGACACGGCGACGAGTGGGTCGCGGCGGCCGCCGAGCGCGACGCGTCGATCGCGGCCGTCCTCGACACGCACGTCCACGCCGACCACCTCTCGGGCGGCCGCGCGCTCGCGGACGAGCTCGGCGTGCCGTACTACCTCCCGGCCGCGGCCGCCGAGCGCGACGTGGCACACGCCTTCGAGCCGATCGGGCGCAACGAGACGCTCGATGTCGGCGGGGTCGACCTGAAAGCGCTCGCGACGCCCGGCCACACCGACGACGGCGCGAGCTACCTCGTCGGCGACGCGGCGGTCCTCACCGGCGACACGCTGTTCACCGACAGCGTCGGGCGGACGGAACTCCAGTTCTCGGCGGGCGGCGACGACGAGGAGGGCGGCGACGACGAGGAAAACGGAGACGCCGCCGAGGGCGCCGCGGGCGCGGCCCGCCGGCTGTACGACTCGCTCCACGGGACCCTGCTCGCCGAGCCGGACGGCGTCGTCGTCTGTCCCGGCCACTTCGCGGTCGCGAACGACGGGACGACCGGCGACGTCGTCCCGGGCGAGCCCGTCTTCACGACGGTCGGGGACGCGCGCCGGGGGATCGGGATCCTCGACCTCGACCGGGAGGACTTCGTCGAGCGGATCACGCGGACGCTCCCGGAGAAGCCGCCGAACTACGAGTCGGTGATCGCGGCCAACCGCGGCGTCGAGTCGCCTCCGGACGAGACCGCGGCGATCGAACTCGAACTCGGCCCGAACCGCTGCGCGGCGGAGCCGGACGTCGGGTCCGCCGCGGACGACTGAGCGACCTCTCTCACCGAGCTCCGCCGCTCACTCGTCGTGGATGAAGACGAGCCGCTTCGACTCCGTGTTGACTAAACAGAGGTCGATCCCGTCGCGGGTCGCGCCGATCTGCTGCCAGCCGTGGTCGCTGACGAACAGCGTCTGGAAGACGCCGCGGTCGCAGTCGGGATTCGGACAGCCGACGCCCGCAGCGTTCTTGTAGACGGTCGTCCCGCCGCCCGAACTCTGTCGCACTAACCCGTCGGTCAGCGACCGGAACTCCTCGGCGGACATCGGACTCTCCGCGTCGTCGTCTCCCATGCCTCCGGGTTCGGAGGCGACCGTCTAAAAACCGCCTGCCTGTGGCAACTACTGGCACGGCGCCCGAGGAAGCGACCGCCGGGAGCGCCCCCTCACTCCGCGTCGTGCTTCGCCCGGTCCGCGTGCGCGTCCGCGAGCCGCGTCGGCTCGGGGAGCTTGTAGCCCGCACAGAGCGCCGCGACGAACTCGACCGCGCTCTCCGCCGACACGCGGTGGCCGGGGCTGACGTACAGCGGATTCACCCGCTTGCTGTTCGGGTACTGCCGCGACTGGAACGCGTGGCCGATGACGGTTCCCGGCTCGGCGGTCGTCACCGCGTCGTCCGCCCGGATCGGCGTCCGCCAGCCCTCGGGCCGCTCGCCCGTCGACTCGTCGGGCTCGCCACAGAGGAGGCGCTTCGCGACGCCGACGCTCGGCACGTCGCGGAGGACGCCGACGTGGGTCGCGAGCCCCGCCTCCCGGAAGTGGATCCGGCCGGAGCCGTCGCAGACGAGCAGGTCGGGGTCGGCGTCGAGCGCGTCGAGCGCGGCCAGTATCGGCTCGCCCTCTCGGAACGCGAGCAACCCCGGGATGTACGGGACCGACAGCGTCGTCGTCGCGCTCGCGTACTCGACCACGGTCCCGCCCCGGAGCGCGACGGCGGCGGAGACGGCGGCGTCGGGCCGGTCCTCGCCGCGGTCGGTGAGGAACGCCTGGTCGACGCCGACGACCGTGGGAGCGTCGGCGCCGCGCTCCGCGGCCGTCGGCTCCTCGCCGGTCCCCAGCCGCTCCTGCGCGTCGTCGCGCGCCGGCGGCAGGCCGTCCGCGAGCGAGGCCGCCTCGTCGACCGCGATCGCGGACGGGTCGAGCGCGTGGTCGTCGTCGAACGTCGCGGCCGCCGCGATCTCGCGCTGGAGCGCCTCCATCTCGTCGCGCGACAGCGACGGATCGGGTCGGAGGTCGGGCCGCGCGAGGTCCATCAGCGCCGCCCGCCGGGGCCGCCCGGCCCACCCGGACCGCGCGGGCCGCGCGCGCCGCCCATCGAGACGCCGCCCATGCCGCCCGCGGAGCGCGCGAGCCCCTCGTTGCGCTTGCCGAACGCGAGCCCGATCGCGAAGCCGATCAGGTGCGCGAGGTGCGCGATGCCGCCGACGCCGCCGGTGCCCGTCGTGACCACCAGCGCCGCGGAGACGATCGCGATCCCCCACGTCAGGTACTTGATTTTCATCGGGATCACGAAGAAGAGGAGGACCTGCATGTTCGGCCGCCAGACGGTGAGCACGCCGAGGATCGCGAAGCCGGCGCCGCTGGCGCCGAGAACGCCCGTCGGCGGGGCGTTCGTCGCGATCGCGAAGAGGACGTGGCCGAGCCCCGCGGCGATCCCCGCGCCGAAAAAGAACCCGACGAACTTCTTCGACCCGACGGCGCGCTCGACGAGCGGGCCGAAGAACAGGATCACGATGCTGTTGCCGATTATGTGGAACAGCTGTCCGGGGGCGTGCGAGAACACCGAGGTCACCCACGTCCAGACGTTCGCGATCGCCTCCGACCGGAGCACGAACAGCGTGTTGTGGAGCGCCTCCCCACCGACGAACAGCGCGATCCACTGCGCGACGAACGTCACCCACATCGCCAGCAGGATGGCGTACGTCGCGTTGTTGCGGAAGTACCCCAAGACGCCGCCGGTGCCGGTCTCGCGGTCGATCCGACCCTTGACCCGATCGAGGACGCCCGCGCCGTCCCCGGCGTCGCCGGCGGGCCCTCCCTCGACGCTCTCGTCGAAGCCGCTGTCGAAGACGCCGCCGGGGTCGTCCCACTCGGCGAGGCCCGGACAGTCGTGGTTCTCGGGCAGTCGGTGTTCGGCACAGAACGTCTGGCCGCACCGCTTACACTGGTACGGGAGGTTCTCGTACTCCCCACACACGTCGCACGTCGCCATTGGCGTGTGTTACGGGGGCGGTCGTAAAGCGGTTTGGCTCTATACGTGGTTTCTTCTGCGACGGACGGCGGCTCTAGTAATGGTTTATAAATGGCACTTGATGGCATCACGGTGGTGGATTCCTCCAAAGCCCCAGCCGCTCGCTTATAAATAGCCGACTGCGGATCGCCGGCGGACACCGCCAAAGCCCCAGCCGCGAGGACTCGCGCGGCTCGCTGCGCTCCTCGGTCGCTCACTTCGTTCGCTCCCTGCGGTGCTTGCGTCGCCGTGCTTCGCCCTCGCGGCTGCCCCTTTGAGTCCCACCCGACCGCACAGCGACCGCACCTCACACCTCCCCAGCCTCGTCAGTCGCCTCCGCCTCGCTCCGGCGACTGACTCCCTCGCGCGTGCTGCTCGCGGCCTGTCGGCCGCTCGCAGGCACGCGCCACCGCACCGTCTTTACTTATAAATAGTCGCCGAATCCGCGGCCAATCGCTTATAAATAGCCAGTCACTCGTCAGCTTCGCCCTCTCTCAGCCCGTCGACCAGCTCTCTGAGCGTCGCGAGCGGATACTGGCCCGGTGCGGTCGCGTTCGCGGGGTCGACGGGCGCGTAGCCGATCTTCGAGCCGTAGAGGGGCGTGACCGCGCGGGTGTGCCGCCCCGGCTCGCCCATACACACCGTCGCGACGCGGTGGCCGGCGGCGGTCGCCTCGTGGGTCGCCTCGATCATCGCGAGCGCGTCGGCCGGCGCGGTCGCGGTCGTCGCCAGCTTCCCCACGTCGCCCTCGCTCGCGGCGTCGGCGAGCAGGTCGACGAGCGCGGCGGGCTCGGGCGTCGACTCGAAGTCGTGGACCGAGGCGATCACGTCGACCCCCGCCTCGCGGGCCGCGTCGCGCAGCGCGGTCGCGTGCGACTCCTCAGCCGGGTCCGGGCGCGTCCCGCGCAGCGCGGCGAGCTCGACGTCGACCGCGGCGACGGCGTCGCGCCCGATCGCGTCCGAGAGCGCGTCGTAGCGGCCCAGCCCGTCGGCCTCGCCGCCCTCCCACGACGCCCGGTTCGTGACGACGAGCGGGAGCTCGCCGTCGTACGCGTCGAGCTGGGAGAGCGGGGAGTTTGCGAGGTCCATCCGGAACTCCACGGCGTCGGCGTCCTCGCGGGCGCGCGGCTCCTCCGTGAGGTCGGCCGTGCTCGCGGCGAGGACGAACTCCTCGAACATACGCGAGGCTTCCGCGGGCGGGAACTTATGTGTGTGCGTCCGGGCGGACCGAACTCCGTGCGAGAAATACCGGTCGGCCTACGCGACGAGGCCGTCCTCGGCCTCTAACAGCTCGTGGTACCGGTTCCGGATGGTGACCTCGGAGATGTCGGCGACCTCCGAGACCGCGGCCTGCGTCGTCTTCTCGTTGGTGAGCAGCGCGGCGGCGTAGACGGCGGCCGCGGCGAGGCCCACCGGCGACTTGCCCGAGTGGACGCCCTTCTCCTTGGCGTTGCGCAGGAGGCTCTTCGCGCGCATCTCGGACTCCTCGGAGAGCTCCAGGTCGGAGGCGAACCGGGGGACGTACTGCTCGGGGTCGGCCGGCTTCACTTCCAGCTTCAGCTCGCGGACGACGTAGCGGTACGTCCGCGCGATCTCGGCCTTCTCGACTCGCGAGACGTCGGCGATCTCGTCGAGGCTGCGCGGGACGCCGGCCATCCGGGCGGCGGCGTACACGCAGGAGGTGGAGACGCCCTCGATGGAGCGGCCGGGGAGGAGGTCCTCGTCGAGCGCGCGGCGGTAGATGACGCTCGCGGTCTCGCGGACGTTGTCCGGGAGCCCCTGTGCGCTCGCCATCCGGTCGATCTCGCCGAGCGCCTGCTTCAGGTTGCGCTCCTTCGAGTCGCGGGTGCGGAACCGCTCGTTCCACTTGCGGAGCCGCTGCATCTTCTGGCGCTGGCGCGCGCCGAGCGAGCGGCCGTACGCGTCCTTGTCGCGCCAGTCGATGTTCGTCGAGAGCCCCTTGTCGTGCATCGTGTTCGTGGTCGGGGCGCCGACGCGGCTCTTCTCGTCCTTCTCGCGGGAGTCGAACGCGCGCCACTCCGGCCCGCGGTCGACCGAGTCCGCCTCGACGACGAGCCCGCAGTCGCTGCAGACCGTCTCGCCGTGCTCCTCGTCGTTGATGACGTGGCCCCCGCACTCCGGGCAGCTGAGCGTCTCGTCGGTGCTCTCCGATTCCTCCTCGTTCGTCTCCGTTCGGGAGCGACTCCCCCGTGTGTGTAGTCGTTCACTCATAGCTCGGTTGCCCCCGGAAACTGAAACTGCCCGAGAGCGATCTTGGTTTACCGTCGGCGGAACACAACTTAAAACGACCGGAACGTGTCGCTCGAATCCCGACGAAAGGACACGATCTATCACGCGTTTTCGGCGATCTCCAGATCGCCGCCGCCGCGACCGAAACCGTTGACACGCTCGCGGCCGGATCGAACGCCATGTCTTCGCCCCGCGTCGTCTCGCTCGCGCCGAGCGCGACCGCGACGGTCGCCGCGCTCGGCGGGGCCGACCGCCTCGTCGGCGTCACCGCCCACTGCGACCTCGCCGAGGACCCCGACGCCGGGTCCGCGCACGGCGAGGAGTCCCCGACCGTCGTCGGCGGCTGGCTGAACCCCGACCTCGACCGGGTCGTCGACCTCGACCCCGACGTCGTCCTCACGAGCGACGGGCTCCAGTCGGGCCTCGCCGACGACTGCCGCGACCGCGGCCTCGACGTCGCGCACCGCGAGCCGTCGACGCTGGACGACGCGGTCGAGGGGTTCGCCGCACGCGGGACCGACGTCGGCCGCCCGGACGCGGGCGAGCGGCTCGCGGCCGACGCGCGCGACCGCCTCGACCGGATCGCCGACGCCGTCGCCGACCGCCCCCGTCCGACCGTCTACTGCGAGGAGTGGTCCGACCCGCCGATGGCGGCCGGCAACTGGGTCCCGGACGCAGTCCGCGCCGCGGGCGGGCGCTATCCCTTCGTCGACCCGGGCGATCGCTCCCGCGAGGTCGACCCCGCCGCCGTCGAGCGCGCCGACCCCGACCACGTCGTCGTCCACGTCTGCGGGCACGGCGACCGCGTCGACCCCGCGACCGTCGCCGAGCGCGACTGGGTCGACGCCCCCGTCCACGTCCTCGACGACTCCCTCCTCAACCAGCCGAGCCCCGCGCTCCTCGACGGGGTCGAGCGGCTGGCTCGCTCGCTCCATCCCGACGCGTTTTCGGCCGCGGGCGACGACGACCGCGTATGACGACCCTGCGAGTCGGCGTCGGTAGCGGCAACCCGGTGAAGCGGCGCGCGGTCGAACTGGCGCTCGGAGCGGCGGCGGACGACGACCTCCCGAGCGACCCGACCGGCGTCGCGATCGAGTCGGTCCCGGTCGATTCCGGCGTGAGCGAGCAGCCGACGGGCCACGCGGAGACGGTCGCGGGCGCCGAGAACCGAGCGGCTGCGGTCCTCGAAGCGGAACCGAAAGGCGGCGCCGACGCGCCGGGCGACGGGGCGACGTACGACATCGGCGTCGGCATCGAGGGCGGCGTCGCGGCGTTCGACGGGGCCGACGACCTGTTCCTGATCATGTGGGCGGCGGTGACCGACGGCGACCGCGTCGGCCGCGCCGCCGGCCCGAGCCTCGCGCTTCCGGCCGACGTCGCCGCCCGCATCGACGACGGGGAGGAGCTCGGCCCGGTGATGGACGACCTCCTCGACACCGACGGCGTCGCGAAGCGCGGCGGCGCGGCCGGCGCGCTCACGAACGGCCGCGTCGACCGCGCCGAGGCGCTCGCGGCCGGTGTGAGCGGGGCGCTCGGGCCGTTCGTCACCGGGCTGTACTGACCCCGGCGCGGCGGCAGCGCCGCGCCGGTGCCGCCGCGCCGGCGTCGCGGTTCGAAGGCCGTACCCAAACGCGGTCGTGGGGCGGTACTCACGCCCCTGAAGACACACAAAATCGCACGACAGCGACGTGTTAACCCGGTCTACCAACCGCCTTATGCGGCGCGCCGACGTGGTACCCGTATGAGCACGGCTCACCCGGACGCGGTCGCCGCCGAATCGACCGGCCTCTCCGCGAAACAGGAGCGCATCCTGCGGTACCTCCGCGAGAACGCGGCCGACCGAACGTACTTCAAGTCGCGGCTGATCGCCGACGACCTCGGTCTCTCGGCGAAGGAGGTCGGCGCGAACATGAGCGCCGTCGCCGACGCCGCCACCGAGGTCGACGTCGAGAAGTGGGGGTACTCGTCGGGGACGACGTGGATGGTCACGAACTGAGCGGACGCCGATCCCCCGCCCGCGACGGGGCGCGTCCTACGGGTCGTACGCGACCAGCGACGCCGCCTCGTCGGCGAACGCGACGGCCTCGGCGTCGAAGGAGTCGGCGTAGCGGACGACGAGCGTGAGCAGCCGCTCCGGCTCGGTCAGCGCGTAGCCGTCGGTCCGGTCGAGGAGGCCGGCGCGTTCCAAGTCGGCGGCCGCGGCGCTTATCGTCGGCCGTGAGACGCCGAGCGCGCTCGCGAGGTCGGCGCCGGTCGCGTCGGGGTCGCGCAGCAGCGCGAGGATCATCCCGCGCGGCGTCTCCCGGCGGAGGTAGCCGAGCGCCCGCTTGTCGGTCGCGTCGAACCGGCCGGCGGGGAAGAAGCGCCGGTAGTCGGCGTCCTTCACCGACTCGATCGCCCCCGCCTCCTCCAGCTTCCGGAGGTGGTACTGCGCCTCGCCGGTGCCGAGCCGGAGGTCGTCGCGGAGCTTCGAGAAGTGCGCGCCGGGGGTCGTCGGCACGTAGCCACGGATCGCCTCCCGCGTCTCGTTCTCGTCGGCGTCGGCGTCGTCGGCGCTCGCGGTCCCGACGAACGGCGCGGCGGCTCCGACCGCGGCGAACCGCCGGAGCGTCTCGCGCTTCTGGCCGTCGAACCCCTCTGTCACGGCCGTATTAGTCGGCGCCTCGACAAAAGCACTTCGCTCGCGGCCGAATCGCGTCGGAGAATGCGGCTACGGCCGCGCTTCGCGCCGAACTACTCCTCTTTCTCGACTTCCGCCGGCGCCTCTTCCTCGTCCATCTCTTGGATGACTTCGTCGGCGGACCTGATGCTCGCGCCGGCATCGCCCGTCTTCACGGCCTCCGCCTCCTTCTCCAGCTCCTCGACGTTCATCTCCGCGGACTCCTCGATCTGGCCGAGGATCTCGTCGATGTCGTCGAGCCCGAGCATCTTCCGGGTGTCGTCGTCGAACTCCTTCCCGTCGAGCCCCTCCATCTCCTGGACGTCGGAGCCGGAGAGGGCCTTGCCGTAGCGCCCCACCAGACTCGTGAGCTCCTGCGGGAGGACGAACGTGGTGGACTCGCCCTTGCCGATCTCTTCTAAGGTCTCCATGCCGCGCTCGATGATGGCGCGCTCGCCCATCGACTCGGCGGAGCGCGCGCGGAGGACGGTCGAGATGGCGTCCCCTTGCGCTTCGAGGATCTGGGACTGCTTTTCACCCTGCGCGCGGATGATGTTGGACTGCTTGTCACCCTCGGCCTGCTCGACGGCGGAGCGGCGTTCCCCCTGCGCTTCGAGGATCATCGCGCGGCGGCGGCGCTCGGCGGAGGTCTGCTGCTCCATCGCCTGCTGGACGTCCTTCGAGGGGTTGACCTCGCGGACCTCGACGCTCTCGACGCGGATCCCCCACTCGTCGGTGGGCTCGTCGAGTTCCTTGCGGATCTTCGCGTTGATCTCCTGGCGCTTGTTCAGCGTGTCGTCGAGCTCCATGTCGCCGAGGACGGCGCGGAGCGTGGTCTGCGCGAGGTTCGAGACGGCCTTCTTGTAGTCGTCGACCTCTAAGAACGCCTTCTTCGCGTCCATCACCTTGATGTAGACGACGGCGTCGGCGGTCACCGGGGAGTTGTCCCGCGTGATCGCCTCCTGGCGGGGGACGTCCAGCGTCTGGGTCCGCATGTCGAACGGGTACGTGCGGGAGACGAACGGCGGGATGAGGTTGATGCCCGGTTCGAGCAGCTTGCGGTACTCGCCGAAGACGGTGAGCGTCTTCTTCTCGTAGGCGTCGACGATCTCGAACGACTGCCAGAGCGTGACGACCACGAGCAAGAGCGCGAGCAGGCCGACGCTCACGAGCCCGAGCCCGAGCCCGGCTTGGAGGGTGATCGGATCCATGCCTCCCGTTTAGGCCATCGCACGCTTAATAGTTCGCCCACCGCCACCGAATCGGTACGCCGTCTCCCGGTCGGCTCGCCGTCTCGTGGCCGACGTGTCCCGCATCGCCGCCGGCGACGGACCTGCGAGCGTCCTCATCCGTCCGCGTCGAACTCCGCCGCGACGTTCTCCAGCGCCGCCCGGAGCTGCCGCTCGTTGAACCGGCGGATCGCGGGCGCGCCGACCCTCGTGAGCGCGTTCTCCGGCAGGTCGTACGTCGCGGCGTACGTCAGCTCCGTCCCCCCGTCGACGGGGGCGAGCCGGAGGTCGATCGTCCCGGTGAGGCGGCCGCGGAGCTCGAAGACGTGGCGCTCGGGCGGCTCGTGGACGGTCTGGACGATCTCGCCGTCGATCCCGACCCCGGCCATCCGGTAGGTGTACGAGAGCCGTTTCCCGCCGTTCCCCAGGGGTTCGACGTCTCGAACGTCCGTGAGCCCGGGCGTGATCGCCGCGTGGTTCGCGGGGTCGTCGAGGAACGCGAACACGGTCTCCGGGCCGGCCGCGACGACGACCGAGTCGCTCGCGGCGAAGGGGTCGTCGCCCGCGTCCGGGAGGTCGTCGCTCACGCGCCACCCCCCGGGTTTCCGGCGCGCTCCCGGCTCATTCGCACGATCGGGGGTCGACGTACGCCTCGACGAGCTTCCGCTCGGCCGCGCGGAGATGCTGGTGGAACGTCTGTCGGGTGATCCCCATCTGCTCCGCGATCTCCGAGCCGTCGACCGGTCGCGGCCACTCGAAGTAGCCGTTCAGCTCGGCGGTCTTCAGGGCGGCGCGCTGGCGCTCGGTGAGCCGCTCGTCGACCGCGGCCGCGAACTCGGCGACGGTGCGGTCGCGGCTCTCGCGCTCGACGCGCGACCGGAGCTCGACGCCCTCGTACTCGCCGCGGAACACGTCGAGGATCGAGCGGACGTCGTGCTCGGGCGGCGCCTCGATCGTCAGGGTCGACCCCTCCGGCGTGGCGATCGCCTCGGCGACGACGCTGCCGTGGTCGGCCAGCTTCGTGAGCGGCGGCGACTCGGTGACGGTGACGGCGAAGCTGACGCCGTCGTTCGTCTCCGAGACCGTCCGCATCGACTCGACCAACGGGAGGGCGGCGAGCTCGTCGAGATCCGGGTCATCCCCGTCGGCGCGGAAGTACAGCTCGCAGGCGTCGTCGTCGAGCCGCGTCGTCCCGAGGTGTTCCACCTCCCCGCCGACCGCGTCGGCGATCCGCGCGAGCGGCCCCGTCGAGTCTCGGATCTCGACCACGAGCTCCACGACGCGGTCGGTCGTGAGCATCTCCGCCGTCTCGAGCGAGTGGAGCCCGTTCGCGATCATCTTCCCGACGGACTCGCACACCCGCCGCTCGCGGCGGTCGAGGACGTCCGCCCCGCTGCCGTAGATCCCCAACAGCCCGTACCGTCGCTCCCCGTACGTGAGCGGGACGACGAGGAGCCGCCGCCCGCCGACGGCCGCCGGTTCGAGCGGCCCGTCGGCAGCGCCCTCTATCGAGCCGCCGCGGAGCTCCTCGGTCTCGATCGCCTCCCGGACCTCGGTCGGCGTCTCGTCGACGTCGAACGACGCGCCGGCCTCGACCGACACGCCGCTCGCGGCGCGGATCTCGAGGCGACCGGTCGCCGACGACACCTCCCCGATCCAGCCGCCGGCGTACCCCGGCTCGCCGGCGACGACCTCGCACACGCGCTCCGGGATGACGCTCGGATCCCGGTTCTCGACGAGGATGCGACTGATGTCGCTGAGGAGCCCGTTCACCCGCCCGAGGACCCTGTCGAGCGAGCGCCGCTCGGTCGCGAGCTTCTCGGCGCGCTCCTCGGCGAGCCGCTCCGCCTCCTTCCGGTCGCTGATGTCGTTCTGGAAGCCGACGTAGTGGGTCAGGTCGCCGTCCTCGTCGTACACCGGCGCGACCGTCAGCTCGTTCCAGAAGGGGGTTCCGTCGCGCCGGTAGTTCCGGATCTCGACGGTCGCCTCCTCCTCGTTCCCGATCGCCTCGGCGATCTCCTCGACGGTCTCCGGATCCGTCCCGGGCCCCTGGAGGAACCGCGGGTTTCGGCCGAGGGCCTCCTCGACCGGGTAGCCGGTGTGTTCCTCCCAGGCGTCGTTGACGTACACGAGGGGGTAGTCCGGGAGGTCCGGATCGCTGATGCTGATCCCGATCGGCGCGTCCTCGACGGCCCGCCGCACCTCCGACGCGGTCGGCTCGTGGTCGGAGATGTCCTGTCGCGGCTCCGAGGTCGGGACCCCCGAACAGACCGTCGAGACGTCGGAGACGAGCTGATCGATCGACGCCGACCCGTTCTTCTGGAGGAACCTGTCGACGCCGCTCTCGAAGGCGGCCTCCGGCACCCCCTCCTCGTCCGTCTCCGTGAACATCACGACGGGCACGCCGGCGTCGGACTCTTCGATCGCGGTCGCGAGGGCCACTCCGTCGTCGCCGGCCAGCGCGTACTCGCTGACGACGCAGTCGTACTCGCCGGTCGTCGCCTTCGCGACCGCGGACGCCGCGGTGTCCGTGCGGGTCACGTCGAACCCCGCGGCGCCGAGCGCCGTCTCGATCCGATCGCTCCCCTCCTCCGGGTGGACGAGGAGCGCCCGAGCGTTCGCCATGCGCGACCGTTCGCGCCGATAGGGGTTAATGGTTGCCTGTCTTCCGAGAGTCCGAAGCGCCGGCGCCCGACCGGCCGACGGCGGGAACCGTCGAGGTGCGGCTGTCCAGTTAGGCCCGGGTACTTTGGGGTCGCTGGGCGTGAGATCGGCGTATGGTATCGACCGTCGTCGCCGACGAGCCGTCCCGCGAGCGGGCCCGCGGAACATGAGCGTGCGCGTCACCGTCAGAGAGCCGCCCACGTCGGTCCCCGGGGACCGGATCGGGCTCCCCGAAGCCGTCCTCGCCGACCTCGGGATCGGCCTCGGCGACACGGTGACCGTCGAGGGCGAGCGGCGCGTCGCCGCCCCGGTCGTCGCCGTCGACGACGGGGCGCGGGCCGTCTTCCTCCCCGAGCGGCTCCGGCGGACGGCCGGGGTCGACACGGGCGAGGCCGCGACCGTGGCGCCGTCGTCCCTCCCGGTCGCCGCCTCGGTCACGCTGCGGCTCCGCCAGTCGGTCGACCTGGAGCGGAGCGAGGACGCCATCCGTCGCCGGCTCGACCGGCGCGTCGTGGCCGTCGGCGACGAGGTCGAGGTCACGCGCCTCGGCGGCGCGCTCACGCTCCGGTTCGACGTGCGCGACGTGGCTCCCTCGTCGCCGGCGGTCGTCGACGACGAGACCGAGATCACCGTCGCCGACGGGAGCGAACCGGACGTCGTCGCCGAGCGGCCCGGCGGGGCCGGCGCCGGCGACGGCTTCGTCCCGACGGCGACGTTCGAGCGCCTCCGCGACGCGGTCGCGACCCGGTTCGACGCGGCCGAGACGTTCGAGTCCGCCGGGTCCCCGACGCTGGGGCTGCTCCTCCACGGCCCGCGCGGGTCGGGGAAGACGACGCTCGTCGAGGCCGTCGCGAGCGCGACCGACGCGACGCTCGTCCGCGCCTCCGCGGCCCGGCTCCGGGGCGAGCGGGCGAGCGACCGGTCGGACCGGCTCGACCGCGTCGTCGAGGCCGTGCCGGCCGGCGAGCCGACCGTGGTCCTCCTCGACGACCTCGAAGCGCTCGGGGCCGAGGACGGCGGCTCCGCGCTGGCGGACCGCTTCCGATCGACCGTCGACGAGCTCCGCGCCGGGGACCGGACGGTCGTGATCGGCGCGACCGCGGACCCGGACGCCGTGCCGTCGGCGCTGCGCCGCGGCGGCCGGTTCGACCGCGAACTGGAGGTCGAGCCGCTGACGACCGCGGAGCGCGCGGCCGCGCTCGAAGGGCTGTCCGAGGGCGCACCGCTCGCGATGGACGTGGACTTCGAGGCGGTCGCCGCGCGGCTCGACGGCTACGTGTTCGCCGACCTCGCCGTCCTCGCGGACGCGGCGCTGGAGCGTGCGGTCCGCCGCGACGGCCGGACCGCGATCCGGATGGCCGACTTCGACGCCGCGCTCGACGAGGTCGAGCCCACCGGCCTCCGCGAGGTCACCGTCGAGTTCCCCGCGGTCGGCTGGGACGAGGTCGGCGGGCTCGACGCCGCCAAGCGCGAGCTGGTGCGCGCGGTGTACTGGCCGCTGGAGTACGCCGACCGCTTCGCCGAGCTGGGGATCGAGCCGCCGTCCGGCGTGCTGCTGTACGGGCCGCCGGGGACCGGGAAGACGCTGCTCGCGCGCGCCGCGGCGAGCCGCAGCGACGCGAACTTCATCCCGGTGAACGGGCCCGAGCTGCTCGACAAGTACGTCGGCGAGTCGGAGAAGGCCGTCCGCGACCTGTTCGCCACGGCGCGCGAGAACGCGCCGGCGGTGATCTTCTTCGACGAGGTCGACGCCGTCTCGCCGCGGCGCAGCGGCGACGACACGGACGCCGGCGAGCGCGTGGTGTCGCAGCTGCTGACCGAGCTCGACGGGTTAGAGCCGCTCACCGACGTCGCCGTCATCGCGGCGACGAACCGGCCGGACGCCATCGACGAGGCGCTGCTCCGGCCGGGACGGATCGAGAAGGCGGTCGAGACGCCGCTCCCCGACCGCGAGGCGCGCCGAGAGATCCTGGAGATTCACGCCCGGGAGACGCCGGTCGCGTCCGGGGTCAACCTCGACGCCCTCGCCGACCGCACCGCCGGGTACAGCGGCGGCGACCTCGCGGCGCTGGTCCGCGAGGCCGGGCTGCTCGCGATCGAGGACGCGATCGTCGGCGACGGCCCGTCCGCCGAGCCGACGGTCGGGCGCGACCACTTCGAACGCGCGCTCGCCGAGACGTCGCCCTCGACCCGCGACGGGCGCGGCGACGCCGAGCGGCCGGAAAGCGATCCGTCGGCGGAGTGAAGGCGGAGTGAGGGCGGAGTGAGGGCGGCATTCCGGGCTTCGGGACGGGCCGCCGTCGCTACTCCGGCTCCTCGTGGAGGTTTAAAACGAAGTAGACGACGCCGCCCATGGCGATCAGCTCCAGCGCCGCCATCGTCCAGAATCGGGCGTTGAGCCCGCCGCCCGGCTCCTGTAGCGTCGGGATCAGGAATATTCCGACGAGTGCGATCGCGGCGCACGCGCCCAGCCCGACGACGGACCGCGTATTCAGTACTGCCGGCTGTTCGGGTGTCGTGTCGGCCATGTGGAAAAATGAACGGTGGAAACGGTTGAACCGTGCTGTTCGGTTGCGTCGGGGTAGCCGGCCGATCAGTCGGCGGCGGAGGCCTCGGCGCCCGCGGAGGGCTCCGGGGCCTCGGTGTCGCCGAGGATGGCGCGGCTGCGGAGCAGGATGAAGCCGAAGCCGACCTTGGCCGTCACGTCGAGAACCATGAACAGCAGGGTCTCGATGCCGAGGCCGACGACGCCGGCTCCCTCGGTGCCGATGATCCACAGGATCGGGTACGCCGTCCAGAGGACGAGTACCAACCCGGTCAGCGTGTTGAAGGTGCTCGCGACCTCGGAGCCGCGCTCCTTCGCCGCGGCGCGCAGGCTCGTGGCGAGGAAGTACAGCACGACGATCATGCAGATCGTGCTGAACAGCCACCAGGAGTACCGCGCGAGCGGCGTGTGCGAGAGCGCACCGATGAGACCGGTGACGATCATCAGCGCGTCGACGCCGACGAGCGTCCCGATGGTGACGCGGTCGACCTTCGCCAGCAGCGCGAGGTCGAGCAGCAGCAGCGGCGTGGTGAACAGCCAGTCCGCGTACCGCGCGTAGTAGATGTCGAGCATTTCGCCGCCGACCTGGACCTCCGTCAGGCCGATGCCGAAGAACATCGACAGGTACGCTGCCGATGCGATCCCCGGCACGAGGATCGTGATCGCGTAGTACTCACGGGCCTCCTTGTCAGTCACGCCCCAACCGCGGGCGATGAAATAGAAGGTCCCGATGAGCATCAGTAGCGTGCCGATACCCAACCAGAGCGTCTCGGGGCGTCCGTCCCCGAGTAGGTCGTATCCCGCCTGTAGTGCTATCGGGTCCATACCCACATCATGATACAGTATATACTCTATTGAGACCGATGCCAACCCAGTCAGGTATCGGCGTCCGCCGGCGGTCGACCGTCGGGGTTCCTCGGCGGTCGCTGCCCGCGCCCTGTCGCCCGTCGGGGGATACGTTGTCGGCCCGAAAGTAATCAACCTGGGGCCCTAGTGATGCTGTATGGCCGACGACGACACCGAAGCGGAGGCGGAATCGACCACCGAGACCACCGCGGAGGAAGAGACCGAGGCGGCGACCGACGACGTCGCCATCGACGTCGAGGCGATCGACGAGTACGAGCGGCGCATCGAGGAGCTGTCGACCGCGGTCGAGGAGCGCGACGAGACGATCGAAGAGCTCCGGTCGGTCGTCGAGGAGCAGTCCGAACAGATCGACAAGCTCGAAAACCAGTTCCTCGACCTGTCCGCGCGGGTCGCGGACGGCCGGAACCTCGGCGTCTGTCCCGAGTGCAACGGCCCCACCGAGAAGAAGGAGCGGCTGTTCCGGTCGGACACGATCGAGTGCACGCGTTGTGGCGAAGTGATCCACACGTACTGAGCCCGCTCCGAGCCCCTCGCTCTCCTCGCAGCGCGTCGCCGAACAGACAGGCGGCTCCGTTGGAATCCTCATAGGCGACTCGTTCTGAACTGGCGTTGGCCAGTACAGACGTAGCGACGAGCGATTTCGGGAGTGGGTATCGCAGATCGCCCGCCGTGATGTCGTATTTAAATGACCGAGAGCGATGCCGACGATCGCTTATAAATCCGGCCGCGGTCGGCGCGCCTGCGAGCGGCCGCCACCGGCGGCCGCGAGCCAGCCCGCGAGGGAGTCAGTCGCCGGAGCGAAGCGGAGG
>NZ_JBZVGZ010000010.1:0-108910 GCF_058630335.1 Halorubrum sp. SD41 | reverse complement strand
CTCTTTCCCTACACGGCGCCTCCCCCTTTTAGTCCCACCCGACCCCCCCGCACGGCAGCCCCACACCTCCCCAGCCTCGTCGCTGGCGGCTGGCGCCGCCAGCGACTCCCTCGCGCGTGCTGGCTCGCGGCCTAGCGGCCGCTCGCAGGCACGCGCCACCGCACTAAGGTGGCTCCTGAGAATCAACTTCGCCGTTCGGCTATCGTTAATAAATAACGTCGCCGGCTACCGACCCGGGGACCGCTGTCGACACCGCCGCGAGGTGATCCCCTCCTTCGAGCGGAACCGACAGCCGCAGTCGGTACAGCGCACGAACGGTTCGCCCGGCTCGGTCTCGAGGCGGTGCTCGCCGACCTCGAACGGGCGGGTGACGGTCCGGGGCCGGATCCGGTCGGGGATCGGCGTCGACGCCGACTCGCTCAGGGCGGCGCGCACGGCGATGGTGTCGACGTCGACGCCGTCCCACCGCGAGGCTTCGAGGGCGGCCTCGCGGTCCGCGACCTCGGTCCAGCCGGTGACGACGACCGGGGAGTTCGTCTCCGTGTCGCCCACGACCACGACGAAGCGGACGCCGCCCTCGACGAGGGCGAACCGCCAGCCGTCGGTGCTGTTCCAGCGGAGCTGTCCCTCACGGATCGCGTCGCTCACGCTGCGCGTCGAGACGTACCGACCGGGCTGTTCGAGCCGCTCGCGGAAGTGGTCGGTGAGCGCGTAAAGCGAAGGGTCGCGCACGGGCGGGTCCTCCGGCGTCCGGGCGGCGGCCTCCCCGCCGCGCGGCGAATCGACCGACCGATACTCCCGGCTTCGGCCGGTCCGGTCGGATCGGCCGGCGCGAGCGCGGCGGCGCGCCGGCGACTCCGGCGGCGACCGAGGCCGTACGTCGTCCTCTCGGCTCGCGGCGGCGGTCGTGGAAGCGGTCCGACGCTCCGTCGATCCGGGCCCGAGGGGCTCCGCGTCCCCCGACCCGCCCTGTCGGGATGCCACTACGACACCGTATCGAGCGCGCTCTTAAGTGTGTTACGGCGACACAGGGCCGTCGGCCGTCGGTCTGCGCCCGGCGGCCCGACTCCCTACTCGTGACCGGAGACGCGGACCGGCTCGTACGGCTCTTCGAGCCACTCGACGTCGGAGTCGGAGAGGTCGACGTCGAGCGCCTCGACGGCGTCTTCGAGGTGTTCGACGCTGGAGGTGCCGACGATGGGCGCGTCGACGACGTCCTTGCCGGCCACCCACCGGAGCGCGATCTGCGCCATCTTCACGCCCTTCTCGTCGGCGAGCTCCTCGACGCGGCGGTTGATCTCCTCGCCGCCGCCCTCGCGGTAGGGCCGGCCGAGTTCGGTCTCGTGTTCCCCGCGCGTGGTCGCGTCGTCCTGTTCGTACGGTCGCGCGAGGTACCCCGCGCCGACGGGGCTCCACGGGATCATTCCCACATCTTTCTTTTGACAGAGCGGGACCATCTCCCGCTCCTCCTCGCGGTACGCGAGGTTGTAGAGGTTCTGCATCGTGACGAACCGTTCGTACCCCTCGCGCTCGCTCGTGTGAAGCGCCTCCGCGAACTGGTGGGCCCACATCGAGGAGGCGCCGATATAGCGCACGTCGCCGCGCCGCACCGCGTCGTCGAGCGTCGCGAGCGTCTCCTCGATCGGCGTGTCGTAATCCCAGCGGTGGATCTGGTACAGGTCGATCGTGTCCATCCCGAGCCGGTCGAGCGAGTTCGACAGCTCCTGTTCGATCGCCTTCCGGGAGAGCCCGCCAGAGTTGGGGTTCGACTCGTCCATCTCGCCGTACACCTTCGTGGCGACGACGAACTCGTCGCGGTCGTACTCGCCGAGGACGTCGCCGAGGATCTCCTCGCTCTCCCCGTTCGAGTAGACGTTCGCGGTGTCGAAGAACGTGATCCCGAGTTCGATCGCGCGCTCGATCAGCTCGCGGCCCTCCTCCTCGTCGAGCATCCAGTCGTGGCCGCTCCCGAAGCTCATACAGCCCAGCGCGAGTCCGCTCACGGTCGTCCCGGTCCCGCCCAGCGTCGTGTACTCCATGACCGATTGGGCGCCCGCCCGTCGCATAAAACGTCGTGTCTCACGGGAGCGACTCGCACGCCTCGCCGTCGCCGTCGGCGTCGAGGTCGTGCGGGTCGCCCGGCGACCGGTCGAGGACCGCGTTCGCCTCCGCCCGCGTGTCGAAGTCGCCGCAGTCGTAGTCGCCGTCCTCGGGGAGCGGCGGGAGGTCCTCGTCGTCGACCTCGCTCGGCTCGGTGGGGTAGTCGGACTCGTCGAACGCCCAGAGCCCCGCCCCGCGCTCCATCGCGTCCGCCTCGGCCGCTGCGTACGCGTCGCGCAGCGCGAACTCGGTGTCGTACAGCCGCGCGTACCCCTCGGTCAGCAGGCGCTCGTTGAAGTCCTCGCCGTCGACGTACAGCACCGCGAGGAGGCGCCCGTAGCCCCCGCGACGGTCGCCGCCGGTGACGACCGTGACTTCCTCGCCGGCGAGCTCCGACTCCGCGAACGCCGACGCCTCAAGGCCCCACGCCCGGAGGTGCGCCCGGCCGGCGTCCGTCTCCGGGATCCCCTCGAACTCGCCGGGCGAGGTCGACTCCGCGCTCGTCTCGGGCGTGTCGACGCCGAGCAGCCGGACGGTGTCGACCTCGCCGTTCGGGAACTCGACCTCCATCGTGTCGCCGTCGACGACGCGCACGACGGTGCCGGTCCAGGCGGTGTCGTCCGGGTCGTTGGGGTCGATGCCGTCGGGATTGTCGGGCGGGGAATTGAGGTCGGCGGGCGGCGATTCGGAGCCGACGTCCGGGACCGGCGCGCCGGCGCAACCGGCGAGCACGACGAGGAGGACGACGGCGATCGGCCGCCAGCGAACGCTCATACCCACCCGTCGCCGGGAGCCGTGAAAAGTCGGGTGGTGGCGGCCTTACCCTCACGCTCGGCCGCGATCGAGCGGTTTCGCTGTTACTTTTCAGCGCCTAATATTCTCGGTTCTGTTGTGACCCACTTCTAGAGTTACAGTTCATTCAATCCCTAATGATGTCTCGTCGGGTTCTGATTGAGTAAATATCCACATAGCTCCTGAAGCAAACAGTCCCACATAACTCATCAGCGCAGCGCTTAGCCCGTATGTGATGAGTTCACCACCAGAAATTGGGAGTTGATAGTAGCCACCAGTCTGAAAAACACCGACGAGCGTCACAGCGGTCCCTAATATTGCGGCAAGTATGGATACAGCTGCTGTTTGGACATGTGTCTGACTTCGCCATTTGGAAAGCGTCATCTCAGACGACTTCGGTTCAACCTCAACATCTGGTGGAATAGGCCAGCTTGACTCAGGACGATCGAGCCAGTAAATCTTCCCGTTGTTGACCTCTTGAAGCTGTAGTACGTCCCTCTCATTCAGTTCTTTTAGTCGAGCCCGTACAGTGTCATCACTAACCGATCCTCCGAGGGCAGCGTGCATCTGAGAAACATTATAGAACGGTCGGTCACCAAATTCAAACTCCTCAGCAACTCGTTTCTGTGTCAGGTCTTTATTGTAATTTGGTTCCTCAATTCTGGAGGAGATCCAATCTGGTAATTCATCCTGTTCACTCTCCATAGAGCAAAAACAGCACGGGAGGTCAAAACTTTCCTCCCATTCTACATTCGTCGAAGTAGGTTCCCGAATTGTAGAACCGGATTCTTCGTTTGTCGAACTAAGGAGTTTCAGCCTGTTATAACGGCTCTTACGCCGTTGTAGGTGTTGATGCATTCCAACAGCATCAACATGAGCAGACGAAAGGTGATTAGTGATGACAATTAGTGCCGAAGCACTACTGGGGTGTCTGGTATTCGTCCTCTTCAGCGTGCTATGGATTTACTTCCGTGGTCTGTCTCCGACAGGATTTTCGGCACAAGCGAACCTCGTAGCATTCCTGTCGGCTTCAATCGCTGGTGTCGCGGTTTACGTCAACGCAAAATAATACTGGACAGCATACACCACATTCAAACTCTATTTATTCACTCACTTGAGATCAGATAGTTCTTTAATTGCTCAATTTCTTGCTATAATTCTTCAATTTCTCTTTAGAGCGCCTGTTGCTCCAGTTCGGCCTCGATGTACAGCGAGAGGTCCATCCCTCGCCGCGGTGACGCCGGCTCCAGGTACTCAGCGGCGCCAGCATTGGCGCCCATCATCCCCATTACTTCGCCGAACGCCTGTTCCGCCTCCGGTCGGAGCATCCGCCGGAATCCTCCAGTTCCTTCGCGCGCTGCTCAACAATCATCTGCTGCGTCCTACTTGGCGGCACACGTGGACGAAGCGGGTGTTTAAATAAAGACATAAGCCATGGGCGCTGAGTAAAAGTGAAACAGGTCTCTCCAATCCGCCTATCGCGAGGATCTGCGAGAATTGGTCGCCGCGCTCGACGATCGTGGGATCTTCCGTCCCGGTGAACGTGAAGCGTGGGAGGAGGGGATCGAGGAGGCCGACGACATGAGCGAGCTGATGACGACCGGTGAGGCGCTACACGCGGCGATGGTCGATCGGGAGGGCGTCGACGAGGTCGTTAGCGAGCATACCGAGGAGCGGACGCAGGCGTTTGTTTAGAGATTGTTAGTTATCGCTGTCTTTGGGCTCCTCGTCTTCGCCTTTGTCCTCGGCTTCGTCTTCTGAAGCCTTCCGAATGATTCTGGAAAGATCTGGTCCCTCGAATTCCATGTTGAATACCTCTTCTGTGTCTGCATCATCAAACGGATTCGCTGTGGTTTCAGGCTCCGAGTCGTCTGTTTCGTCGGATTCAGTCATATTATATATACTAGTATGAGTGTAGACAACATAAGTGTCACGCCAACAATACTAGTGTAGATGGCAGCATCCAAATAAGTAGCCATTCTTCCATTTCTCTGCTTGGCGGTTTTAATACTCTCAAGGTACATATCCAATGCCCTACTAAGATAATCGTGCTCATGATGAGAGCCTTCTGCTGCTATATTTAACATCTCAGATCCCACCCCTAATTCAGCAGACCGCCGTTTTTGCATCGCAAAACCCCAACCAGTAGATACAGAGAGAAAAAGTGTTGATAAAAAAAGGAGAGTCAAAGGTATAAGACGAATACTCACCAGTGCTCCACTAGTGGTTAATGCGGATAGTACGATTGTGGTGATGATCAAATTAATACGTACTACTCTCCACCCTTTCTGCTCAAGTATTGAAATCGACTGGTAAAGCTCTCCAAGTGTATCTCTGGCGTCTTCTAAGGCTCGACGGTATGTTCTTATCTCACTAGGTGTAGAAGGACCATCCTGCTCAGACATGTTTGGATAGCAATTGCTACGCGAATGTATTGTGAGTAACCATATAATAGTGAGTCAAAATTCAACAGAGCCGATTAGATTATGTACCAAGCAACCTTGTCATGATTTCAAAAACTTTGAATTACATCAGGGTCCAGCGTGATTTTCTAACTCTCTTATAATTGGGAACACGGCACGCTTCCACACCTGATCGAGCGGCGTCGAATACGGAGTCATGTGCTCGATCACGTCGTCGAGCGCGACCAGCAGACCGATGAACGCGAAGCCCGCACCCGTCGCCGGGTAGTACGGCCAGATCGACGCGAAACCGAACAGCGACAGCGCCACGCCGACGTAGAAGTGGTGCGGCGCCAGCGCGTCCCCGTCCGACTGCTCCTCGGGTACATCCTCCTCGTCACTGTTGCGACGGGAACTCATCTTCTACCCCCGTCCACTTCGAAATTCGCACGACGGCGTCGGGGAGCGTTACGAAGCTTGTTGAACTCCGATTTTTTCGGGCGTCTTCTGAAAACGCGGCCTAACGGCTCACGTCTTCTACGCTCGGAAATCGCCGGTTCCGGGTTCCACCCGGAATCGACGGAAATGTTAGATCCGCCCTCCCCGAATTGAACGGGGGACAAGTCGATCTACAGTCGACTGCTCTACCAAGCTGAGCTAAGGGCGGTTACCGAAACATAGCCGCTGGATTCGACTTAAGGGTTCCCTTTCAGAACCGGTGTGATCCGCTGTACCGCGCCCCCGATCGCCGGACTCGAACGCCGCTCGCGTCGCGACCGGACCGCCTCGCCGCGCGGCAGTTAAGTCGCTCGCGGCGGGAGCGGGGACATGGCCGACGGCGACGACAGACAGGCGACGTTCGGGTCGGACGGGAGCCTCGAAACCGAGACGACGCCGGACGCGACGGGCGAGAACGACTTCGGCGAGGAGAAGGCGGCCAACGAGACCGACGGCGGGTACAGCCGCTACGTCGTCTCCAGCCTCCTCCAGAAGGCGGTCCGGCGCTCCGACGAAGAGATCGCGGCGTGGGCGGCCTGGGAGCTGGCCCGCTCCGGGTACGCCTGGAACCTCTGGGACCGGCTGAACCTCTACGTCGTCGAGGACCTCCGCGCGGGCGACGAGATCGCGCTCCTGATCGAGCGCTACGAGGAGCTCGCCACCGAGCGCTGGGAGCCGGACGCGTGGAAGGGCCGCCTCTGTGCGGTCCACGCCGCGCTCGCGGCGGCCCGCGCCCGCTCGACCCGCGAGGCGTCGAACGCGGACGCGTACTTCTCCGCCGTCGCCGAGGTCCGGGCCGAGGCCCGCGAGCGCGGCGAGGAACCCGCCCACGACTTCCCGGTCGGGGACCTCGAACCGGAGGAGACGTTCGACGCCGTCTTCGACGGCCACACCGGGGAGGGGTCGAAGCGCGGGCGCGGCACCCGCTTCTTCAAGACCCACGGGGCGCGCGTCGGCCCGGAGGGCGAAGACGAGCGGAGCGCGCGCTGGCAGCGCCTCGCGATGATCCTCGACGAGGACGTCGAGTACGACGCCGCCGAACTCGACCGGGCCGTCGAGCCGGTCGACCCCGACGACCCGTGGGGGGAGGCGAACGGCCGCGAGGAAGGCGACGTCGACGGGGGCGGCGACAGCTCCGAAAGCGACGACGACTCCGGAGACGACGGTGCCGGTTCGCTCACCGACTTCACCGAGTGACCGCGCTCGGGCCCGCGCTCCGTGCCCTCCGTCGGCGGTGGCGGCCGCATCGGCCGGGTTCCGTCGATCCCCGCTTCCGCCAACCCTTATGAGCCGGGCCGCGTACACGCGGCTATGACAGACGTCGCAATCGTCGGCGGTGGACCCGCCGGACTGAGCGCGGGACTGTTCGCGAGCAAGAACGGCCTCGACACCGTCCTCTTCGACACGGACGGGACGTGGATGCACAAGGCGCACCTGTTCAACTACCTCGGCGTGGGCTCCGTCGGCGGCAGCGAGTTCCTGGCGACCGCGCGCCAGCAGGTCGACGACTTCGGCGTCGACCGCCACCAAGGCGAGGAGGTCACCGCCGTCGAAGAGGCCGGCGACGGCTTCGCCGTGACGACCGAGGAGGGCGAGTACGACGCCGACTACGTCGTCCTCGCGACGGGCGCGAACCGCGACCTCGCGGAGGAGCTGGGCTGCGAGTTCGACGACGACGACACCGTCAGCGTCGGCGTCTCGATGGAGACCAGCGTCGAGGGCGTCTACGCGACCGGCGCGATGGCCCGCGCCGAGGAGTGGCAGGCGGTCATCTCCGCGGGCGACGGCGCCGCCGCCGCGCTCAACATCCTCTCGAACGAGAAGGGCGAGCACTACCACGACTTCGACGTGCCCGACACCGCAGCCTCCGTGTTCGGCGACCTGATCGACGACGAGTAACTCCCCGTCCGTACTTCGATATTTTCCCCGACGACCCATCCCGATCAGCGGCGCGACAGGCGACGGCGGACCGCTCGGAGGCCGCGGCGCACCCGCCGCCCGACCCCCATCGCGGCGAACGCCCCGCCGACGAACCAGTCGGTCGGGATCCGGTCGGGGAAGGTCAGCGGGCCGACCCGCGAGACGCCGACCGTCCGCGACTCCGCGTACCGCTGAATCCCCTCCGGTCCGTGTCGGCGCCCGAGCCCGGAGTCGCCGAACCCGCCCATCGGCGCGTCGTTTGCGCCCCACGTCGCGAGGAACGCGTCGTTGACGTTCACCGTGCCGCAGTCGATCTCGCGGGCGAGCTCGGCGCCCCGCTCGCGGTCCGCGGTCCAGACGCTCGCGTTGAGGCCGTACGGAGAGTCGTTGGCCGCGTCGACCGCGGCCGCCGCGTCCGGGACCGGCGTCACCGCGGCGACGGGGCCGAACGTCTCCTCACAGGCGAGCGTCGCGTCCGGGTCGACGCCGGTCAAGATCGTCGGCTCGTAGCAGTACGGCGCGACGTCGGCCCGGGCGCGGCCGCCGATCTCGACGGTCGCGCCGCGCTCGCGGGCGTCCGCGACGTGCGACTCGACCCGCGCCAGCTGGTCGGCGTCGACGAGCGAGCCGAGGTCGGCGTCGTAGTCGTAGCCGGTCCCGAGCGTCAGCGCCTCGGTCTCGCGGACGAACGCGTCGAGGAAGGCGTCGTACGCGGACTCGACGACGTAGATCCGCTCGGCGGAGAGGCAGAGCTGGCCGGCGTTCGAGAAGCAGGCCTGGACCGCCCCGCGGGCGGCCTCGTCGACGTCGGCGTCGCCGCACACGACGAGCGGGTTGTTGCCGCCGAGCTCCAGCGAGCAGCCGATCAGGTTCCGCCCCGCGCGCTCGGCGATCGTCCGCCCGACCGCCGTGCTGCCGGTGAACGCGACGTAGTCGACCGCGTCGATCAGCGGCGGGCCGGTCTCGGGCCCCTCGCCGGTGACGACTTGGAAGAGGCCGTCGGGGAGACCGGCGAGCTCCAGCAGTTCGGAGAGTAGCAGGGCCCCGTACGGCGTCTTCTCGTCCGGCTTGAGGACGACCGCGTTGCCCGCGGCCAGCGCTGGGATCGCGTCGGCCATCGACAGGGTGAGCGGGTAGTTCCACGGCGAGATCACGCCGACGACGCCGACCGGCTCGTACGTGACCGTCGCGGTCGCGATCCCGGGTGCGACGCCGCGGCGGCGCTCCTCGACCAGCGCGTCCGGCGCCTCGCCCGCGACGTACGCGCAGCCGCTCGGCACGTCGAACAGCTCCTCGACCGCGGTGCGGCGGGACTTCCCGGTCTCGACCTGGAGGACGTCGAGCAGCTCCTCGCGGCGGTCGACGACGAGGTCGCCGAACCGCTCGACGATCCGCGCGCGCTCCGCCGCGGGCGTCTCGGCCCACGCCGCCTGTGCGTCCCGAGCGCGCTCGACCGCGGCCGCCACGTCCGCCGCGTCGCAGGCCGGGACGCTCCCGATCCGCTCGTCGGTCGCCGGGGCGAACACGTCGATCGCGTCGGGGTCGCCGCTCGGGCCGTCGCCGTCGTCGCCGTCGTCCGCTGGCCGCGCTCGCGCCGCGCGGTCGGCGAGGCCGTCGAGTCGTCGCGCCGCGAGCGTCGGCGCGTCGCCGACAGCGGTGGGGGGGTCCGTCGAGGACATCAGATACCGGAGGGACGGCCGGCGGAGGGAAAGCCGTACCGGCGCCGGAGAGTGAATTCAGGCGGTTAGTGGCCGGTCAGTCCGGCGAGTCATCGCTCCCGTCGACTGACTCGGCCGCCGCCGCGACGCCCCCCGACGCCGCGCCGCCTTCCGAGAGCATGTCGATGGCTTCGAGCAGCAGCGAGACGACGAGCGGGCCGACGATGACGCCGACGGCGCCGAGCGTGAGGATGCCGCCGACGAACCCGACGAAGTAGAGCCCGGGAGCGATCTTCCCGGTCCGACCGGCGAGACGGGTCCGGATCACCGCGTCGGGCACGAAGGCGACGACGACGAGCCCGATAGCCAGCACGGCGACCGCCCGCGCGGTCTCGCCGACGAGAAAGTCGCCGACGCCGAGCGCGACGACGAGGACGCTCGGGCCGACGACGGGGACGAACTGGAGGACGCCCGCGATAACGGCCAACAGGACCGGCGAGCCGTACCCCAGCGCCCGGAACACCGCGAGCGCGAGGACGAACGTGCCCGCCGCGGTCGCGGCCTGAAGCACGTAGATCGAGTACAGCGTCTCCCGCGTCCGCCTGTGGAGTCGAGTCGGAATGTCGTGGTACTCGGCCGGGACGACGCCGAAGACGGCCGTTCCGACCGCGCCGGGGCGATAGAGGATACCGTACACGAGGAACGTGAACACGACGAGTTCCAAGACGAGCACCGGCGCCGCGCCCGCGACCGCGATCGCGACCCCGCGGATCCACGTCTCGGCGGCCGCGACGAACGGCGCGATCTCGACGACCGTCTCGAAGCCGCCGACGCTGATCGGGACCACGTCCGGGATCCCCTCGAGGATCGCGATCAGCTGAGAGCGGCGCCGGTACAGCGCGTACAGCAGCGGCGCCACGAGGAGCGTCGCGCCGACGAACGCCACCGCGGTGGCGGCGGCGCACGCGATCCGACGCGAGAGGCCGCGGCCGACGAGCCGCTGCCGGAGCGGGAACAGGACGTACGCGACGGTGACCGCGAACACGACCGTCCGCAGCACCTCCGCCAGCACGGCCGCCGCGAGCGTCGCCAGCGCGACGAGCAGCACCGCCAGCAGCCGTTGCCGGGTGAGAACCATGTGCTCGGGTCACAACCGGCGAGGAAAGTCGTTGCGGTGGGGCGGACGCGGCGGCCGCGATGCGGTATTTAAATATCCGCCACCGGCGGCGACGATAGCTTATAAAGAGCAACGCGGTGGCGCGTGCCTCCGAGTGGCCGCCGAAGGCGGCCGCGAGGAGCGCGCGCGAGGGAGCCGCGAGGCTGGGGAGGTGTGAGGTGCGGTGCTGTGCGGTGCGGGGCGGGACTCAAAGGGGCAGCCGCGAGACCACAGTAGGCGACGTAAGCACCGCAGCGAGCGGAGCGAGCGAGGAGCGCAACGAGCGTACTGTGGTCTCGCGGCTGGGGCTTTGGAAGTGTTCACCGCCGATCCGCGATCAACCATTTATAAATGAGTGGCTGGGGCTTCGGGAGCGTTCCCCGTCGACTCGCCGGAACACCACCACGGAGCGCATCCGTCCGCCCCGCGATCGCCACCGGCAACCACAGCACCTAACCTCGCGCCGGCCCGACACCGAGTATGCGCATCGACCCGTTCGGCCTCGAACGCTGGTTCGCGGAGCACGAACACGAGGCCGACATCATGCTGGCCGAGAGCGGCATCCGGTCGCTCGACGCGAGTCGGTTCGACCTCGACCCGGGGAAGCTCGGCTACGTCATCCCGACGAACGGCGACCCCGAGTTCCGGGCGTCCGTCGGCGACCGCTACGACCGCTCCGCCGACGAGGTCCTCTTCACCTGCGGCACCCAAGAGGCGAACTTCCTGACGTTCCTCTCGCTTCTGGGCGACGAGGGCGCCGTCGACGGGGAAGGAGGCGACGCGGACGTCGACGCGGCGGGCGTCGGCTCCGGCACCCACGCCGTCGTCGTCACCCCCACGTATCAGGCGCTCCACGCCGTTCCGGACGCGTTCGGCGACGTGACCCACGTCGAGCTGGATCCGCCGGAGTGGGAGCTCGACCCCGAGGCTATCGCCGACGCCGCCCGCGACGACACGGCCGCCATCGTCGTGAACAACCCGAACAACCCCACCGGGAAGTACCACGACGAGGCCGCGATGCGGGCCGTCTACGACGTGGCGGTCGAGCGCGACGCCTACCTGCTCTGCGACGAGGTGTACCGCCTCCTCGCCGAGGAGCCACAGCCCCCGGTCGCGAGCTACGGCGCGCACGGTATCTCCACCACCAGTCTCACGAAGGCGTACGGGCTCGCCGGCCTGCGATTCGGCTGGATCGCCGGGCCGGAACCGGTCGTCGAGCGCGCGTGGCAGTGGAAGGACTACACGACCATCTCGCCGAGCCTCTTCGGCCAGCACGTGGCGAAGCAGGCCTTAGGCCGGCGCGAGGACCGCATCCTCGCCGAGAACCGCGAGCTGGCGAGCGACCACCGCGAGACGGTCGCGGACTGGGTCGACGAGCACGACCTCGACTGGCTCGACCCCGTCGGCGTCAACGCGTTCGTCACTCTCCCCGAGGGCTTCGACGACGCGGAGGCGTTCTGCCGGACGGTCGTCGAGGAGGCGAACGTCGTCCTCGCGCCCGGCAACCTGTTCGGCTTCCCGAACCGCTTCCGGATCGGGTTCGGCCTCCCGACCGAGGAGCTGGAAGACGGGCTCGACCGCGTGACCCGCGTGATCGAGGACCACGCGGCGGCGTCCGGCTCGGCCGCGGCGACCGGAGGTGACGCCTGATGGGCCTGTTCGGCGACCTCAAAGACGACGTGGTCGAGTTCGTCCGCGACCCGACCGACGAGCAGAAGATACTGGTGACGGCGGCGGTCGCCATCGCGATCGCTGACCGCTTTTTCTATATCGTCGTCGACTTCCCGTTCGTCGTGCGGACGACCGCCGCGGTCGGCGTCGGCTTCATCGTCATGTTCGTCGTCAGCTACCTGTACACGGGGCAGTTCGTCCCGCCGGACGGGAACGTCGACGACGACGAAGGGGTAGAGGAGTACGTCGACGAACTCGACCCCTGACCGCCGCGGCCGAGTCCGGCGAACTCACCACGGGCGCGGTCGCCGACTCGACGAACGCCCGTCCGACGGCGTTCCAAACCGTTTATACACGCGCCGCGGGAATTGACGCTCATGCCGCGAGAGCAGAAGCAGGTTCGCGAACTCCAGGAGGGCAGCTACGTGATGATGGACGACGCGCCCTGTAAGATCAACCACTACAGCACCGCCAAACCCGGAAAACACGGCAGCGCGAAGGCCCGCGTCGAGGGGAAGGGCGTCTTCGACGACAAGAAGCGCTCGCTCTCGCAGCCGGTCGACGCGAAGGTGTGGGTCCCGATCATCGAGCGCAAGCAGGGACAGGTCGTCAACGTCAACGACGACGAGGTCCAGGTGATGGACTTAGACACCTACGACACGTTCACGATGCGCATCCCCGAGGGCGAGGACTTCACCTCGGACGACAACATCGAGTACCTCGACTACGAGGGCCAACGGAAGATCATCGGGTAGTCGGCATGTTCCCCGGGGCGACGACCGGCCGCGAAGCTGCTTCCTACGTGGTCGTCGGCGCTCCGCTCGACGCCACGACCACTTTTCAGCCGGGCACCCGGTTCGGACCGGACCGGGTCCGGCGATTCGCCGAGACGTACGACGACTACGACCGCCGCACCGACAGCCGATTCTCCGCGCTGGGCGTCCACGACGACGGCGACGTGCGCCCGTGGGACGACGTGCCGGCGTACCTCGACCACCTCGCCGCGGAGCTCCGGAGCGTCGTCTACGATGACGCCATCCCCCTCCTCCTCGGCGGCGAACACACGGTCACGTACGCGGGCGTCGACGCCGTCGACCCCGACGTCTTGGTCGTCGCCGACGCGCACCTCGACCTCCGCGAGGCGTACGACGGCAACCCGTGGAGCCACGCCTGCGTCACGCGCCGCTGCCTCGACGACCTCGGCGTCGACCGCGCCGTGATCGTCGGCGCCCGGACGGGGTCCGAGGCGGAGTGGAACCGCGCGGCCGACGCCGACGTGGAAATCGTCGCGCCCGAGGACGCCCGCGAGTGGCTCGACGCGCTCGATAGCGAGGACGCGTTCGGGGACGACTCCGTCTACTGTTCGATCGACATCGACGCCCTCGACCCCGCCTACGCCCCCGGGACGGGAACGATGGAGCCGTTCGGGCTGGAACCCCGAGGGGTCCGGGATCTCGTGCGCGCGGTGGCGCCCCGCGCCGACGGGTTCGATGTCGTCGAGGTGAACGACCGCGACGACGGGCAGGCGGCGGCGGTGGCGGGCAAGCTGCTACGGGAGTTCGCGCACTCGCACGCGGACGCGACCGCGACCGCGTCCGACGGCGACCGGCCCGACGGCTCGGAGTGAGCGCCGACCGGCCGACGAACGGAGCGCTACGAGACCTCGGAGAGCCGCCGCCGCGCGGCGGTCACCGCCTCCATCGCGTCGATCCACTCGCGGGGGTCGGTACACCAGATTCGGTCTCCCTCGACGCTGACGCAGAACACCGACTCGCCGGAGGGCGACAGCGTGACGCGGTCGACGTCGGGGCGGTCGCCGAGGTACGCGTCGATGAGCCGTCGGGCGGTCTCAGCCTCCGAGCGGAGGCGGTTCCCCTCGGCGTACTCGATGGCTATCTCTGCCATGCCGTCGAATTGGAACTACACGATTAATAACTGCTGTTTTCTGGCAGCGATTGCGGATTCCCCGGTTCGACGGCCGCTGCGCTTCCTCGCCGCCGGCTACCGGCCGTCGAACACGACCGCGCCGTCGACGACCGTCAGCGCGACGTCGATCTCGTCGATCGCGTCGTCGCGCTCCCACGGCGAGGCGTCAAGCGCGACGAGGTCGGCGCGCTTCCCCGCCTCGATCGTGCCGAGCCGGTCCTCGTCGAAGCCGGCGTAGGCGGCGCCGCTCGTGTACGCGCGCAGCGCCTCGGTGACGGTGAGCCGCTGAGGGTCGGCTGGAGCGGTGACCGCCTGATGGACGCCGAACAGCGGGTCCATCGGCATCCCGTCGGAGCCGAACGCGAGTTCGACGCCCGCGTCGAGCATCTCGCGGTAGCGGTTCGTCTCGGCGGTGCGCGCTTCGCCCAGCCGTTCCTCGTAGAGGCCGTCCGAGCGCGCCCACTTCAGGAAGTTCGGCTGGACGCTCGCGACGGCGCCCGTCTCCGCGAGCCGCTCGATCGCCTCGTCGTCGGCCAGCTCGGCGTGTTCGATCCGGTGGCGAGCCTCGCCGGCGTCGGTCCGCGAGGCGTCCTCGTACGCGTCGAGCACGGCCGCGATCGCCTCGTCCCCGATGGCGTGGGCGGTGAACTGGAAGCCCGCCTCGGTCGCTTCCGCAACCGTCTCGTTCAGCTCGTCGGGGTCGACGACCCACTGACCGGTCTCGTCGGGGGCGTCCGCGTACGGTTCCGAGAGGCGCGCGGTCCGGCCGCCGAAGCTCCCGTCCGTGTACGACTTGATCGCGCCGGTCTCGACGAACTCGCTCCCGCCGTTCGTCGCGAGGCCGACCTCCCGCGCAGCGTCGAGGTGGTCGCTCCAGTAGTTGATTCGGACGCGGGCGGTGAGCTCCCCGGCCGCGTCGAGGGCGCGGTAGACCCGCGGCGCATGCGAGTCCCGGACCATGTCGTGGAAGCCGGTGATCCCGCGGGCGGCGCAGTGGTCGAGCGCGGCCTCGACGACCGCACGCGTCTCCTCGCGGTCCGGCTCGACCGCCCGGTATATCGGGTCGATGGCGGCTTCGAGGAGGACGCCGGTCGGCTCGCCGTCGCCGCCGGTCGGGACGGTGTCGTCCGGGGCGGCCGCCAGGTCGTCGGCGAACCGGTCGAGCGCGACGCCGTTGACCGCCGCGACGTGCATGTCCTCGCGGAACGCCGCGACCGGGCGCTCGGTCGAGACGCGGTCGAGGTCCGCGCGGGTCAGGTAGCGCGACTCGTCCCACGTCGACTCGTCGTAGCCGTAGCCGAGCACCCAGTCCTCCGCCTCCCCGCCGCCGTCCGGTGCCCCGCCGCCGCTCGACTCGGATTCCACTTCCGCTGCGCGCTCCGAGAGCAGGTCGACGGCCTCGTCTAGGGAGGCCGCCGCCGAGAGGTCCGCGTGGACGAGGTAGCGCCCGACGGTGGTCAGGTGGGTGTGCGCGTCGACGAACCCCGGTAAGAGTACTCGCCCGTCGAGGTCGACCACGTCGGTGTCGACGCCCGCGAGCAGCTCCACGTCGTGGGTCCGCCCGGTCCGGACGATCTCGCCGTCCCGCACGGCGACGGCCTCGCGGACCGCGTCGCCGCCGTCGGCCGGGTGCGCGAGCGTGTGTACCTCCCCGTTCACGAAGATCCGGTCCGCGGCCTCGGTCATGGGAATCCGGGGGGCACACAGCGTGTTAACCGTTCGGGAAACGGTCACCTCGCCACCGGTCGAGAACCGGCGACCGATTTATTCGGTCGCCCGACGAACCGCCGCACATGTACGACAACGTGCTCCTCCCGACCGACGGCAGCGTCGGCGTCGACCGCGCGATCGACCACGCGATCGACGCCGCCGACCGCTACGACGCGACGCTCCACGTCCTCTACGTCGTCGACAGCGACGTGGTGAACGCCTACTCCGGCGACGAGTTCGTCGACGGGGCCGAGGGCGCCGAGGAGACGCTCGAAGAGAGCGGCCGCGAGGCGCTCGACGCCGTCGCCGAGCGCGCCCGCGACGCGGGGGTGGAGACGGCGACCGCCCTTCGGTACGGCGTCCCCCACGAGGAGATCCTCCGCTACGCCGACGAGGAGGACGTCGACCTCACGGTGATGGGCTCGAAGACGCGCTCCGGCGACTACCGCCGGATGCTCGGCTCCGTCACCGAGCGCGTCTCCCGGCAGTCGCCCGCGCCGGTGAGTATCGTGAAGACGACCGTCGACGCCTGAGTCCCCGCGACAGTCACAGATAGCTCCGCGCGTCCCTCGCGACCGCCTCCAGCGCCGCCTCCGCGGCGTCCACCCGGTCCGCGAGGCTACAGAACCCGTGCGCCATCGCCGGGTAGTGGCGGCCCTCGACCGAGGTCCCCTCCCGCTCGAACCGCTCCGCGAGCGCGACGCCGTCGTCGCGCAGGGGGTCGAACCCGGCGGTGACGACCGTCGCGGGCGGCAGGTCGCCGAGGTGGTCCGCCCGGAGCGGCACCGCGTAGGGGTTCGCGGCGTCGACCGGGCTCCGGAGGTACCGCTCGTAGAACCACTTCATGTCCTCGCGCGTCAGGAGCGGCCCGTCGGCGTTCTCGCGGTAGGAGTCCGTCTCGAAGTCGTAGCCGGCGATCGGATAGAGCAGGAACTGGCCGGCGGGAGTCGGGACATCGCCGAGATCCCGAGCCCGGAGCGACGCCGCGACCGCGAGCGCGCCGCCGGCGCTCGTCCCCGAGACGCCGACCCGGTCGGAGTCGACGCCGAGGGAGTCGGCCGTCTCCGCAACCCACGCGAGTGCGGCGGCCGCCTCGTCGACCGCGACGGGGAACGGGTGTTCCGGGGCGAGCCGGTAGTCGACGGAGACGACGACCGCGTCGGCGCGGACCGCGAGTTCGCGGCAGATCCCGTCGACGGAGTCCAGCGTGCCGAGCGTCCACCCGCCGCCGTGGAAGTGGACGAGTGCGCGGGATTCTGCCGAATCTTCAACGGCGCCTTCGGGCCGATACACCCGGACCGGCACCTCGCCGTGAGGCCCGTCGAACGCGAAATCGCGGGCGTCGCCCACGGGCGGCTCCGGCGGCCCGGAGAACAGCTCGTCCTCTAAGCGTCGGGCGGCGTCGGCGGAGAGGTCGCTCCACGCGGGCAGGCCCAGCGACTCGATCTCGGCGACCGCCGCCGCGAGGTCCGGGTCGAGTTCGTCCGCGCGCATACCGGGGCGAGGCGGTGGGCCTTTGTAAGTCGGTCGGCAACTCCGGGCGATGGACGTCCGGCTCACCTACGAGGACGGCACGATCCGCGTCGACGCCGACCCGGACCTCGGCCCGGACGCGCTGCCGCCGCTGCCGGGCGTCGAGACGGACCCCCGGACCGGGACCGGTCGCGCGCCGGCGCACCGCTACGCCGAACTGCGCCGGGCGCTCCGGGTGGCCGGCGTCTCGGTCGACGACCGGGTCCTCGACGCGAGCGACCGCGCCGCGAGCGAGGCGGGGCTGCCGGACGCGCTCGCCACCGACTACGACCTCCGCGAGTACCAGCGCGAGGCGCTCGACGCGTGGCACGAGGCGGGCGACCGCGGGGTGATCGAGCTCCCGACCGGCGCCGGCAAGACCGTGATCGCGATCCGCGCGATGGTCGAGCTGGGCGTGCCGACGCTCGTCGTCGTCCCCACGGTGGACCTGCTCGACCAGTGGCAGCGCGAGTTGGAGCGCGAGTTCGACCTCCCGATCGGCCGGTTCGGCGGCGGCGAGCAGCGCCGCGAGGCGATCACGGTGTCGACGTACGACTCCGCGTACCTGAAGGCCGACGGCGTGGGCGACGCCTTCGAGTTCGTCGTCTTCGACGAGGTCCACCACCTCGGCGGCGAGGGGTACCGCGACGCCGCGCGCCTGCTCGCGGCGCCCGCGCGGCTCGGCCTCACCGCCACCTTCGAGCGCCCGGACGGCGCCCACAAGGCGGTCGCCGAGCTGGTGGGCGAGCGCGTCTACGCGCTCGACGTCGACGACCTCGCGGGCGACCACCTCGCGCCGTACGACATCCGGCGGATCGAGGTGGAGCTCACAGAGGAGGAGCGCGAGCGCTACGACGAGAAGCAGGGCACGTTCGTCGAGTACGTTCGCGACGCGGGGATCACGTTCTCCAGCGGGAGCGACTACCAGGAGCTCGTCAAGCGCTCCGGCAACGATCCCGCCGCCCGCGAGGCCCTCCTCGCGAAGCGGGACGCCCGCGAGATCATGATGAACGCCGACCGCAAGGTCGAGCGGCTCGCCGAGATCCTCGACCGTCACCGCGACGACCGCGTGATCGTGTTCACGGCCCACACCGACCTCGTCTACCGACTCTCCGAGCGCTTCCTCCTCCCCGCGATCACCGCGGAGACGGGCGCGAAGGAGCGTCGCGAAATCTTAGAACGCTTCCGCGACGGCACCTACGGGCGCGTCGTCGCCGCGAACGTCCTCGACGAGGGGGTCGACGTGCCCGACGCCAACGTCGCGGTCCTCCTCTCCGGGTCGGGCAGTGAGCGCGAGTTCACCCAGCGGCTCGGCCGCGTGCTCCGCCCGAAGGAGGACGGCGGTCGGGCGACCCTCTACGAGCTCGTCAGCGCCGAGACCGCCGAGGAGCGCGTGGCGAGCCGGCGGCGGTGAGCGCGATCTGTCGAGATGCGATATTTAAATACCCGTGAGCGGCTGCGACAGCTGCTTATAAATGATCAGCGGTGCGGCGGCGCGTGCCTCCGAGTGGCCGCCGGAGGCGGCCGCGAGGAGCACGCGCGAGGGACGCGGCGAGCGAGGGGGCGACCGAAGGGAGCCCCGAGCGAGGCGCGAGGCTGGGGAGGCGTGAGGTGCGGGGCTGTGCGGTGCGGGGTGGGACTCAAAGGGGCGGTCGCGAGGGCGGCGCAGGCGAAGTAAGGACCGCAAGGAGTGAGCGGAGCGAACGACTGAGGACCGCAGCGAGCGTGCGCCGCCCTCGCGACTGGGGCTTTGGCGGTGGTCGTCGTCGATCCACAGTCGGTTACTTATAAACGAGAGACGCTTCGATTCGATTCCGGTCAGTACAGAAGAAAGACCACACACCTTACTTAGTACACTTCTCCGATTCTGTCACGGGAGCAACCCCATACCTTTAAAAAAACAAGTAGATATCGCAGTATGCGATTTTTCACCAGAACCGTCATTGCGGGCGTACTCGTCGGCTCGGCAGTCGGTATCATCGCAGGGGTACTCATCGGCCCGGACGGGTGGGCGCTCGGGGGCGCGGTGGCGGGCGGAACCATTGGCGGGAGAAGCACCGATCTCGCGGGATCGGTGATCGAGAGCTCGAAGGCCGGCGTACTCGCTGCCGTCGTGTTCGCGACCGTTTTCGGATTCGGTAGCGGCGTCCGCGCCGCGATCGACGCCGGGAGTCCGGAGCTACTGGTACAGGGGTTGGGACCGTTCTTCTCGATCGCACTTATATACGGAGTCGGCTGCTTCATCGCCGCCGCCGTCACCGGCGCACTCGTTCACGTCGTCCAAAATTCGAGATAGCTGGTCAATTTCAGCAATGCCAGCTATTTATAAGCGAGCGGTCGGGACTTCGGAATCTCTCCTCGTCGATCTCACATCTGTTCCGCCGACCGCGACGGCTCACCGCGATTAATCGTCGCCGTCGACGTCGAGCGAGCGCTTCTCGCCGAGCTCCTGTTCGAGGCTGCCGCGCTCCCAGCTCCGGACTGCGTCCCCCTCGACCTCGGCGCGGAGCTTCTCCTCCAAGAGGTTCACCGCGACGCTGTTGGCGCCCTCCGGGATGATCACGTCGGCGTGCTTCTTCGACGGCTCGATGAACTGCTCGTGCATCGGCTTCACCGTCGAGAGGTACTGGTCGATGACGCCTTCGAGGTCGCGGCCGCGCTCGATCACGTCCCGCCGAATTCGCCGGAGAATACGCACGTCGGCGTCCGTCTCGACGAACAGCCGGAGGTCCATCATGGCGTTTATCTCCTCGTCGTACAGCGCGAGGATGCCCTCCAACACGATCACGTCGGTCGGCTCGACGGTGACGCGCTCGTCTTTCCGGTTGTGGATCTCGAAGTCGTACTGGGGCATCTCGACGGACTGCCCCTCCAAGAGGGCCTCCAGGTGCTCCCGGAGGAGTTCCCACTCGAACGCGGAGGGGTGGTCGTAGTTGACCTCCTGGCGCTCCTCGAAGTCGAGGTGCGAGAGGTCCTCGTAGTAGTTGTCCAGCGGGATCCGGGTGACGCTGTCGCCGAGATCGCGGGTGACGAGCCGGGAGACCGTCGTCTTCCCGGCGCCCGTCCCGCCCGCGATCCCGATCACGAACGAGGGAATGACCATATCGGCGTTCGAACGGCCGCGGGCTTGAACGCTCCCTTTCGTTGTCGCGGCCGATCCGCGCAAGCGTCGCGGGCGGCCCGCGTCACCGAGTGTGGTACCCGATCGCATGGCTACGGTCGGTGCCGATATAACGGTGTCGGGGGCACCTTTTAGCCGATCGGAGCAAATTCGGGAAGTATGCGAACAGACACCACGGTCCGCGACGTGATGCACCGCGAGTTCCTCGGCGTCAGCGAGTCGGACTCGCTCCCGGAAGCGGCCGCGCTGCTGGTCGACGAGGAGACGAACTGCCTGGTCGTCGTGCGCGGCGGCGAGCCGGTCGGACGGCTGGAGTCCCGCGACGCGCTCGACGCGCTGCTCTCCGCGACCGGCGTCGGCGACGAATCGAAGGCGGCGGCGTCCCCCGAAGACCGCACCGTCGGCGACGTGATGGGCCCGCCGCTGCCGGCGGTGTCGCCGGACGACTCGCTGGCGGCGGTCGAGGAGCGCCTCGTCGCGGGGGGGGCGGACCGCGTCGTCGCCGTCGACGACGGCGAGGCGGTCGGCGTGGTCACGGACGGCGACGCCCTCGCCGCGGGCGCGCCGCGGACGGGCGCCGGCGCCGAGGGGTTCGGCGACGAGAGCGCGGCCACCGACCCCCGATCGGAGGGGACGGTGTTGTCGACGGCGGCCGCCGCGGACTCCGACGCGGAGCGGGGCGCCGAGGCGACGATGGACCCGGAGGCGGCGGAGCGCGCGGAGGCCGCGACGCGGAACGAGCCCGCCGGCACCGACGGCGGCGCCGACTCGCCCGCGGGCGCGCCGAGCGGCGCCTCGACGCAGGGCGTCTGCGAGAACTGCGGCGCGCTCGTGCCGGACCTCGTCACCGCCAACGGGCAGGCCGTCTGCCCGAACTGCCGAGAGATCTGAGTCGGCCTCGAAGCGAGCGATTCGCCGGCCGGCAGCCTCAACAGGCCCCGAGCCGAAGCCCTCCGCATGGGCGAGACGGACGCGCTGATCGAGCCGGCGACCGCCGACGACGTCGACGCCGTCATCGACATGTGGGTGGCGCTCGCGGCCGGTCAGCGCGAACACGGCGCCACGCTCCGCGCCGAGGCGAACCGCGCGACGGCCCGCGAGTGGGTCGCGCAGTCGGTCGTGACGGGCGAGCTGCTCGTCGCCCGCGAGCCGGAACCCGCATCGGAACCGGACCGGGATGGGGACCGCGACCCCCAGCCGGTCGGCTTCGTCGGCTTCTCGCTCGAACGCGGCGACTACGAGCGCGACGCCGCCCGCGGCACCGTCAGCAACCTGTTCGTGGCCCCGGAGTGGCGCGGGGAAGGGATCGGCGCGGCGCTGCTCGACGCGGCCGAGCGCGCGCTCGACGAGGCGGGCGCCGACCGCGTTGCGCTGGAGGCGCTCGCCGACAACGACCGCGCCCGAGAGTTTTACGCGGACCGCGGCTACGACCTCCACCGCGTCGAGCTGACGAAGTCGCTGAACGACGAGGACGACGCTGCGGCGGCCTCGAAGGACGAGGACGGGCGCGACGGGGGCACCGAATCCGCGGTCGAAAGCGACTGACGCCGGCCGGGTTCGCGGAAAGCGACACGCACACATAGGAGGACCGAGTACGGCCGCACGCGCCAGGGGAGCATGGGTGGTTCATGCACTCGACTTGTAATCGAGACTTCCGGGGTTCAAATCCCTGCCCTGGCTCTATCAAGTTTCTAAATGATCCCACAGCTGACCGGCACCCAGTGAGGTTATGTGCCCTGCCGATCGTTGGATAATTATCTAGAATCCGCGGTAGAGAGCCACAGATCGGGATCTCGGCGTGACACCTAATAGTAGTGGTAGTAGTAACTGTTTTGTATCATAGTACCTCTGGTGTCACACGCACCACGGGACGTGGCAGTAATGTGCCTATCCCCGATGACCATCAGAGCGACGGTGCCTCGCCGCTGTAACGGCGAGTAAGCCTGCTCCAATCAGGGAGCGAAATCCCATTCATATTATACCCTTTTGCGTGGTATTTCATCCACACAGACCGCCGCTCATCGGCGACTTGCGACCGCTTTGACACGACCGCTATCCCCGCTTGATTGTCATCACGTATGAACCTCGGTTCGGGGTGGGCGTAGGTCATCCCCGCTCCCACCAGTTGGCGCTCTCCGTGCTTCAATATCAACGCTCGCAGAGACACCACGTCTCCGTCTGGACGACAGGTAGTCTCCCTCACGCAGATCATCGACGAGTTCGCGAAGGTTGCCGTACACCTTCGCGCGTTCTCGTAGTCGACCTCCTGCCGTACCCTGCTTCTTCGGCTCCGAGTGATGTGATGGTACGACCGTCGCGAAGCGTTCCAAGTAGGTCTCGCTCCGCGACCGCCCGCCGGACATTTCTTAAGTAGCCCCGACGCCCACGTCGGGTATGGACGCGTCGGACCGCGCGCTGCTCGGCGTCGCCGGAATCGTCGGCGCGCTCGTGCTGGCGGTCGGGTTCGCCGGCGGCGCGCTCTTCGGCTTCGACGAATCGGTCGCGCGGCCGCTCCGGCTCCTCGCGGTCGAACCGCTCACGTGGATCGTGATCGCCGCGCTCGTCGTCGCCGTCGTCGGAAACGCCTACATCGAATAGCGACCGGAGCGGCCGCGCCCCCGCGGGGGAGCCCGACTCACCGCACGACCGTCACCGGCACCGGCGAGCGCTGGAACACCGTCTTGGCCACGTTGCCGACGAGGAGCCGGTCCGCGAGCGAGCCGCTGTGGGTGCCTAACACGACGACGTCGAACTCCTCGGCGTGGTCGATAATCTGGCGGGCGGGCTGCCCCGCCTCCACGATCGTCTCGATCGCCGCGTCGTGCTCGGCGGCGATCTCGCGGGCCCGCTCGAACACCGGCTCGGCGGCCTCGCGGATCCCGCCCTCCCCGTCGTCCGACAGGGCGATCCCCGCGGCCTGCCCCATCATCGGCGACGCGCCGCCGACGACGTTCAACACGGTGATCTCGGCGTCGGGGTGCCCGTCGAGCGCGTACCGGAGCGCGCGCTCGGAGAGGTCTGAGCCGTCCATCGCCACGAGTACGCGCTCGATCATACCGGCAGTACGCGCCGTCACCTGATAAACGCACGTGGTGGTGTGGGCCGGGCGCCTCGGCCGACCCCGCGTTCACCCGTCCGCGTCCTCGACGCTCTCACTGTCGACGTCCTCGATCGTCCGGACGAGCGCGTCGAGCGCGCGCTCGGCCGCGCCCCGCTTCACCGCGTCGCGGTCGCCGTCGAGGACGGCTCGCTCGGTCCTGACGAACGACTCCTCGGTGCCCCACGGCGCGGCGTGCGCGACGCCGAAGTACACCAGTCCGACCGGCTTCTCGTCGGTGCCGCCGGTCGGCCCCGCGATCCCGGTCGTCGCGACCGCCCAGTCCGCGTCCGCCCGGTCGCGGGCCCCCGCCGCCATCTCGCGGACGACGGGCCCGCTCACGGCGCCGTGGGCGTCGAGCGACTCGCGGGAGACGCCGAGCAGCTCCCGCTTGGCGGCGTACGTGTACGTCACGAACCCGCGGTCGAAGTAAGCGCTCGCGCCCGGCACGTCCGTCACCCGCGACCCGACGAGGCCGCCCGTGAGCGACTCCGCCGTCGCGAGCGTCTCGTCGCCGTCGCCGAGGAGCGCGTTCAGCCGCTCCGCCGGGTCCGTCGCGTCTTCCATACCCCCACTCCGAGCGGTTCGCCCCTGAGGTTTACGCCCCGGCGCGTCGAAGGGCGACCGTGACCGACACCGACTGGGACGAGCGGTTCGCGTCGGGCGAGTACCCGCGCGCGCCGGAGCCGTCCCCCGTGTTACGCGCCTACGAGCCGTCGCTGCCGGGCGGCCGCGCGCTCGACGTCGCGGCCGGCACCGGCCGCAACGCGGTCTTCCTCGCGGACCGCGACTACGACGTCGACGCGCTCGACGCGTCGGCGGAGGGGCTCCGGATCGTCCGCGAGCGCGCCGCGGAACGCGGGATCGGCGACCGGATCGAGACGATTCGGGGCGACGTCTCGACGTACGGGTTCCCGACCGAGACGTACGACCTCGTGGCGATGAGCTACTTCCACACCCTCGACCGGTTCGCGGACCTCGTCGAGTCGCTCAGGCCCGGCGGGTACCTCTTCGTGGAGGGCCATCTCCGGTCCGCGGAGCCGTCCCCGTCGGGGCCGAGCGACGACCGCTACCGGTTCGCGGCGAACGAGCTGCTCCGCGCCGGGCTCGGGCTGAGCGTGCGCTACTACGACGAGACGACGGCGGAGCGCCCCGGCGACCGGCGACGCGCCACCGCGCGGCTGCTCGCGCAGAAGTCGACCGGGGGCCGGCAGTCGTACCCGGAACGCCCGGAGGCACCGGACCGGTGGCCGGGGGACGAGGGCGACTCAAAAGCCGCGAACGAGCGAAACGCGTGAGCGACGACGACGCGTCGCCCGCGGCGGTCCTCCGGTCGCTCGTGGCGCGTGCGGTCGACGCGGACCCGGCGAGCCTCGACGGGCGGATCGAACGCATCGAGCGCGGAGACGAGTCGGATGCTGAAGACGCGGCCGGCACCGACGCCTTGACTCCCGCGGGACGGCTCGCGGAACTCGTCGGCGAGGCCGACAGCGTCGTCGCCGTCGTCCCGCGGTTCGACGCCGACCTCGCCGGGCGACTGAACGAGGCGCTGGCGGCCGCGGGGAGCGACGCTGCGGCCGGAGGCGACGCTGCGGCCGGAGACGACGAGGATGACGGGGAGAGCGACGCTGTATCCGGGTCGAACGCCCCGCGAGCGGTCCGCGTCGTGTTCACCGGGTCCGCGAGCGACCGCCTCGCCGGAGCGACGGGGGCGGTCGTCCGGCGCGCGCTCGCCGACCGCGGCGTCGACGCGTACCGCCACGGGGGCGCGTCGCCCGTCGCGGTGGCCCTCGCGGACGACCGCGCGGTCGTCGGGCGGATCGGCGGGGACGGGGTCGCCGCGCTGCTGTGGACGGACGATCCGGCGGTCCGCGAGTGGGCGGCCGCGACCTGTCGGCGCTACCTCGACGACGCCGAGCAAGTGACCGGCGGGTGAGCGGCCCGGCCCCCGGCCGTGGGGGCCCGCCCCGGTCCGCTTTTGAGGGTCGCCGTCGAAGGGGTCGTATGAAAGCGCTACTGCTGTTAGTGGCCGGAATCGGGGGACTGCTCGAAGCCGTCGCGCCGCGGCGCGCCGTCGCGCTCTGGACGCGCGCGCTCTACCGGAACGCCGGCGAGGCGGAGCCGCGCGAGTGGACGTACGCGGCCGCGAAGGCCGAGGGGGCGCTGGTCGCGGCCGCCGCGCTCGTGGGGCTGTTCCGCCTCGCGACCGCGGACGACGACGCCGCGGCGGGCGACGAGGCGACCGCCGACGGGCGCGACCGCGACGCGACGGCCGACGCAGACGGAGCGTGAGCCGACACCCCGGCGCAGACGCGGCGTGAGCCGATACCCTGCCCGCGGCGTCGACCCGACTCACCCGAACGTATATCCGACGGGTCCCGGTACGGATTGGCATGTCGGGCCCTCACGTGGACCCCGGGGCGACGGACGCGTCGACGGTTCGCGTCCTCCACGTCGACGACGACTCGGCCTACCTCGATCTGACCGCGACCTACCTCGAACGGATCGACGAGGCGTTTGAGGTCAGGTCCGAAACCGACGTCGACGACGCGATCGAGACGCTGGCCACGGCGCCGATCGACTGCGTCGTCTCCGACTACGACATGCCCGGGACGGACGGACTGACGCTCCTCCAGCGGGTCCGTGACAGGGGGATCGAGATTCCGTTCGTGCTGTTCACGGGGAAGGGGAGCGAGGAGATCGCGAGCGAGGCCATCTCGGCCGGCGCGACGGACTACATTCAGAAGCGCGGCGGCGACGACCAGTACGAGGTTTTGGCCAACCGGGTGCGCAACGCGGTCGACCAGCACCGGTCCCGGGTCGCGCTGGCCGAGAGCGAGGAGCGGCTCTCGCGGTTCATCGACCAGTCGCCGCTCGGGACGATCGAGTACGACGACGCGTTCCGCATCGTCCGAGTGAACCCCGCCGCGGAGGAGATCCTCGGCTACGACGAGTCGGAACTGCTCGGCGGGACGTGGGCCCCGTTCGTCCCCGAGTCGGAGCAGCGACACGTGGCGGCGCTCGAACGCGACCTGCTCTCCGATAAGGGCGGCTACCAGAGCGTCAACGAGAACGTCCGCAGCGACGGCGAGCGGATCCGCTGCGCGTGGCACAACCAGGTGGTGACCGACGCCGACGGGGCGGTGATCGGCGTGTTCTCGCAGTTCGAGGACGTCACCGAGGCGGAGGCGCGCAAACGCGAGATCGAACGGTCGAACGCCGTGCTGTCGACCGCGCTCGACGCGCTCCCGGTGGGAATGCTCGTCGAGGACGCCGACCGACGGGTGATCCGGGTGAACGAGTGGCTGTACGACCAGTTCGACGTGGACGGCGACCCGGAGACCGCCGCCGGCCGCGACTGCCGAGAACTCGCCGTCGAACTGAGCGAGAAGTTCGCCGACCCCGAGGCGTTCGTCGAGCGGATCGAGCGGATCGTCGAGAACCGGCGCCCGATCGACGGCGAGCGGCTCGCGCTCGCGGACGGGGACACGCTGATTTTGACCTATCGGCCGATCGACCTGCCCGACGGCGACGGCCACCTGTGGGCCTACCGGCGGGCGCGACCGTCCGAGCGAACCGACTGACTCAGTCGTTCGCGGAGTCGGCCTCGGCGCTCTCGAACGGTCGCTCCTCGTCGGGGCGGTCGCCGGTCAACAGGACGTGACAGTCGCGACACCGGGCCTCGTAGGACTCCTCGGCGCCGACGAGGATCGTCGGGTCGTCGGCGTGGGCGGGCTCGCCCTCGATGAGCCGCTGGTTCCGGGAGGCGGGCTCGCCGCAGACCGAGCAGATGGCCTGGAGCTTGTCGACGTACTCGGCCGTCGCCATGAGCTGCGGAAGCGGATCGAACGGTTCGCCGCGGAACGTCTGGTCCGTCCCCGAGACGATCACGCGGCTGCCGCGGTCCGCGAGGGCGTTACAGACCTCGATGAGCGCGTCCGAGAAGAAGTTCGCCTCGTCGAACGCGACGACCTCGGCCGGGTCGTCGTCGAGGACGTCGAGCGGGCCGTCGCCCTCGTTGTCGACGACGGTGGCCTCCCACTGGCGGCCCGTGTGGCTCCCGATCGTCGCCTCGCCGTAGCGGTCGTCGACCGCGGGCGTGTAGACGGCGACCGACTGCCCGGCGATCTCGGACCGCCGGAGCCGACGGAGCAGCTCCTCCGTCTTGCCCGAGAACATCGACCCGGAGATGACCTCGATCCACCCGGATCGAGTGATGGCGTGCATACCCGATCGGGCCGGAGCCAGCGACTAAACCGTTTCTCTCCGGGGCGGGGTCGTCGAAACGTCGGCGTCGACTGCGATCGGTCCGGTCGCGACCGCGACGGCGGCGGCTCAGTCGTCGCGCGGGACGACGGGGTCACCGCCGATCACGACGCGCGAGACGTCGGCGTGGCCGGCGCGCCTGACGACCGCGCGGACGAGGTCGCGCGCGCCGGCGAGGTTGTCGGAGTCGCCGTCGAGGACGAGCAGGTCCGCGTCCGCGCCGGGCTCGATCGCGCCGCGGTTCAGCCCGGCGATCTCGGCGCCGTTGACCGTCGCCATCCGAAGTATCTCCCGAGCGGGGAGATCGGAGAGCTTCGCCGCGAACTCCATCTCTCGGAACATCGACGGCGAATCGGTCATCACGTTGTCGGTGCCGAGCGCGACCGTCGTTCGTTCGGCCAGCTCGCGGATCGGCGGCACCCCGACGTTCGTCACGAGGTTCGAACGGGGGCAGACGACGACCGGCGTCTCCCGGTCGGCGAGCCGTTCGAGGTGGATCTCCTCGGCGTGGACCATGTGGACGAGGAAGTCGGGGTCCAAGTCCATCGCCGGGTTGATGTCGTCGGCGTCGCGCTCGCCCGCGTGGATCCCGAACAGCTTGCCGGCCTCGCGCGTCTCCGTCCTGACCGCGTCGAAATCGGCGTCGCGGGCGCCGGAGGCGCCGTACCCGTCCGCGACCGAGAGCACGTCGGGATCGTCGCGGCCGAAGACGACCGACTCGATCGCGCGCTCGCCGAACTCGACCCCCTCGCCCGCGAGCGCGTCGCGGAGCGCGGCGACGCCGTCGACGCCGCCCTCCCGGAACTCGAGGAACGTGCCCGTGCCGGTCGACTCCATGTACCGCAGGGTGCGCGCCATCGCGGCCACCTTCTCCTCGTGGTCCGCCGCCCGGAGGAGGCGGTGTTTCAGCCCGTCCGGCGGCGCGACGAGCTCGTCGAGCGAGAGCCCCTCGCCCGCCTCCTTGGCGATCGAGTCGCCGATGTGCGTGTGGGCGTTGACGAACGCCGGGAGGATCACGTCGTCGCTCTCGACGGATTCCCGCTCGATCCGGACGATCTCGCCGTCCGCGACGACGACCCGGCCCTCGACCGGATCGAAGTCGGGACCGACCAAGACGGTCCCCTCCAGATGCATACCGGAGGCTCGCCGGCCGAGCTTAAAACCTCACGGGAACGGCCCCGCCGGGCGCGGCGCCGCCGGCTACTCGAACTCGTCGAGCGTCGTCGGCATCGCCCCGCGCACCTCGGTCACGAGCCCGTCGGGGTCGAGGCCGAGCACGTCCGCGGCCGCGCGGCCGACGCGGTCGGTCGCCGGTTCGGGGGCGTACACGCCGAGGCGCCACTGGTTGCGCTGGGCCGTTCGGAGCGCGGAGACGAGCGGCGACTGGCGTTCGAGCCGCCGGATCTCGCCGTTGACGGTGACGCGCGCGGTCGACTCGCGCATCGTCGGCTCGGGCGGCACGTCGAGGATCACGTGGTCGCGGGCGACACCGGCCGCCGCGGCGATCTCGCGTTCGAGGGCGGTCTCGGCCGCGTGGTCCGCCTCGTGGACGCGGTCGGGGACGTCGTCGTACTCGGCCCACACCGCCAGCTTGTAGAGGTCGCGCTCGTCGTAGCGCCGGGAGAGCTCGGCGGTCGCCCGGCAGTCGCGGATCGCGGCGAGGAAGTCGTGGTCGTCCATCCGGCGCAGCTCGGCCGCCGTCGTCGCGGTCGCGTCGAGGAGTTCGCTCGCGGCCCGGCGCAGCATCGCCTTCGAGATGCGCGCGACGTGGTGGGTGTACACGACGGGGTTCATCAGCGCGCGGGCGAGCAGGAGGCTCTCCGCGGTCTGGACGTTCCCCTCGTCCAAGACGAGCTCCGGACCGTCGCGATCGGGTCCGCTCCAGCCGTCCGGTCCGTCGGCGTCCGCGCCCGCGCCGCGCTCGACGAACGTCAGCTCGCGGACGAACCGCTCGGTGTCGATGGTGCCGTACGGGACGCCGGTGTGGTAGGCGTCGCGCACGAGGTAGTCCATGCGGTCGACGTCGAGCTCGCCCGAGACGAGGCCGGCGTACGGGCCCTCGCCGGCGACGATTTCGGCGATCCGATCCGGGTCGAGGTCGTGGTCGCGCAACACCTCGCCGACCGCGCCGGTCGCGAGCAGCTCGTCGACGTCGTCGTGGTACTTCCCTGTCCGGCGGTGTGTGAGCGACTCGAGGTTGTGGCTGAACGGGCCGTGGCCGACGTCGTGGAGCATCGCCGCGGCCTCGATGCGGTCGGCGCGTTTCCCCTCGATCCCGAGGTGGTCGAGCGCGCGGTTCGCGAGGTGGTAGACGCCGAGGCTGTGTTCGAACCGGGTGTGGTTCGCGGATGGGTAGACGAGCTGGACCGTGCCGAGCTGTTTGACGTGGCGCAGCCGCTGGAGGGCGGGCGTGTCGACGAGGTCCGCGGCGACACCGTCGATCTCGATGTGGTCGTGGACGGTGTCCTTGACCGTGAGCATGCGTCCGCCTTCGGCGGCACGGGATAAAAGGCTGGGAGTGTCGACCGCGGCGGGTCGACTCCGCCTCGACCCGGTTCCGCCGACCGCGAATTCGCGGGGTGATTTATGTTCCGGCTCGCCGAAGCGCCGGGTATGTACGACGTGTTACTCGGTATCGGGCTCGACGACGAGAAGCGGGCGGTCGCACAGGCCGAGGTCGTCGCCGACCTCCCGGACGCGCCGAACGAGGTGACGGCGCACCTCTGTCACGTCTTCCAGGACAATCCGGAGGGGGCGTCGGTCCACCAGCTCGGGACCGTCCGACGCGCCCGCGAGATTCTGGAGGAGGCCGGCGTGAACTGCGTTCACTACGAGGCCAGCGGCGATCCGGGCGAGGAGCTGATCGCGGCCGCGGACGAGGTCGACGCCGACCTCATCTGCGTCTCGGGTCGCAAGCGGAGCCCGGCGGGGAAGGCCGTCTTCGGCAGCACCACGCAGACGGTCGTGTTGAACGCGGACCGCCCGGTGTTGGCGGTTCCGGGGCCGGACGGAGAGTAAGGCGGCGACGCGCGACGGTCGGTGAAAAGCCGACCGCAACGTGCGACGGTTGGTGAAAAACCGACCGCGGCGCTCAGGCAGAGGGTCGCCCCGTCGCGCGCAGCCCCAAGACCTCCCGCGCGGCGGCCGCGACCTCCTCGACGCGTTCGGCGGGACAGTAGACGCCGAGCGTCCAGCGGCGGCGCTCCGCGGCCCGGAGCCCCGTCACGAGCTCCGAGGCGTCCTCCAGCCGCTGCGGGACGCCGTCGACCACGACGGCGGAGCCGGACTCCTTGAGCGCCGGACGCGAGGGGATGTCCACGAGGACCGCGTCGCGGTCGATCCCCACCGCGTCCGCGATCTCGCGTTCGGCGGCCCGCTCCTCCGGGCGTCCCGCGTCGACCGTCCCCGCGGGCACCTCGTCGATCCCGGCCCAGACGGCGCGCTTGTAGAGGTCCCGCCGCTCGATGCGCTCGCCGAGCGCCGGGACGCGCTCGCGGAGTTCGACGAGGAGGTCGTGGTCGGCCATCCGGCGGAACGCCTCGACGTCGGTCTCCGTGCGGTCGAGGTACCGCTCGCAGGCGCGCTCTAACATCGCGCCCGCGACGCGGGAGACGTGGTGTCGGTAGACGACGGCGTTCATCAGCGACCGCGCGACGAGCAGGCTCTCGGCGGTGGCGACGTTCCCCTCGTCTAAGGCGAGGTCGGCGGCGCTCCCCGTCTCGTCGCCGCCGATCAGCCGGAGTTCGGTGACGAGCCGGCCGGTGTCGACGGTGCCGTACGGAACGCCCGTGTGGTGGGCGTCGCGCACGAGGTAGTCCATGCGGTCGACGTCGAGCTCGCCCGAGACGAGCGGCCCCAAGGCCCCCTCGCCGTCGATCAGGGCGGCGACGCGCTCGGGGTCGAGCCCGTTGCGTTCGAGGGCCTGACAGACCTCCCGGTCCGCGTCGGTGAGCAGCCAGCGCACGTCGTCGTGGTCGCGCCCGGTCGCGCGCCGGATGATCCCCTCGGTCTGGTGGCCGTACGGGCCGTGGCCGACGTCGTGAAGCATCGCCGCGGCGCGGACGTGCGCCGCGGTGTCGGCGTCGATGCCGAGGCCCTCGACCGCGCGGCCGGCGAGGTGGTAGACGCCGAGGCTGTGTTCGAATCGGGTGTGGTTCGCGGAGGGGTAGACGAGCCGGACCGTGGACAGCTGTTTGATGTGTCGCAGCCGCTGGAACGCCGGCGTGTCGACCAGCTCGGCGGCGACGTCCCCGAGCCGGACGTGGCCGTGGACGCTGTCCTTGATCGCCTTCATTGGCGGACGGTCGCCGCGCGCCGGATTGGTCGTTTCGGCTCGGCGCGGGTCGCTTTCGGCTCGGCGCGGGTCACTCGTCGACGATACCGATCCCGAACCGCTCTTCGAGCGCACGCACGACGGACCCTCCCACGTTCGCGGTCGCGGCCCGCCCGTCCTCGACCGCGAGCAGATCGTCCTCGTCGACCTCAAGCTCGGCGGCGACCTCCTCGACGGTCAGCCCGGCGTCCTGCCGGGCCTCGGTGACGGCGTCGCCGTAGCCGGAGACGAGGTACGGGAGGCGGTCCGCCTCGTAGCTCGTCCCCTCCTCCTCCCAGCGCTTCGAGTCGCCGGTCGCGGAGTCGTACATCTTCGCCTGCTTCCGCGCGAGCTCCTTCTTCCGGCTCTCCGTCGCCTCCGATCCGGATCCGGCGCCGCCGGAACTGCCGCCCGAACTGCCGCCGCGCGACCCGTCGCCGGCGCTCGGCGCGTTGCCGGCGTCGTCGTGGGGGCGGCAGTTCGAACACACGAGCAGCTTCGCGCCGGCGACCGTCGCCTTCCGGAGGTCCGTGGTCTCGCGACCGCAGAGCTCGCACGCGTCGCCGTCGTCCCCGCCGCCGCCGCCGCCCGTCGAATACTTCGGCATACCCCGTGTAGTGGTCCGGACCGTTAAAAAGTCGTGGAGGGCGAGGTCCGGCGCCGCCGGGACGGGAACCGGTGTCGGCGAGGACGGCCCCGTTCGAGGCTCACGGGCCGAGGTACCCCCACGCCTGGAGGCGGTCGCCGTCGCCGTCGACCCAGCGCTCGCCGATGTCGTCGCGGTAGTACATGTTCGGCATCACCACGTCGTCGATGCGGCCGTACGCCTGCTCGCGCGCGGCACCCATCGTCTCCCCTTTTCCGGTGACGACGATGGGCATCCCGCTCTCGCCGGCGGCGCGCCACTGGCCGTCGACCTGTTTCGTGTCCTCCAGGTGGATCCCCGTTCGGTCCTCGGTCTCGAAGACGACCGCGGCGTTCCGCGAGTTCTCGTCGTACGTCTGCTCGTCGTCGAACGGGAACGGCGGCAGGACGACCCTGACGGCGATCTGGTAGCCGCCGTGGACCTCGGGCTCGGGCTTGTTCCCGTGCGCGAGGTCGTAGAAGAACTCGGCCGTCGACGACTCGATCGACTCCTCCTGAAGGGCGATGGTCGGGTAGCCGAACCGCGGCGTGAACTCCAGCGGGTAGATACCCGTCTCGTTGACGATACAGTTGATGTCGATGCTGCCGACGTACCCCTCGTCGGCGAGCCATCCCTCTATCTTGCCGAACGTCTCTTGGAACAGCCTGTTTTTCCCCGCCCAGAACATCGACGTCCCCATCTCACCGGTCGACGGGCCGATGTTTCCCGGGAACAGCTTCTTGTGCTCGAAGTTGAAGTTCACCCGGTCGACGAACTCGTTCCCGTCGAAGAAGCCGCAGACCGCGACCTCGACGCCCTCGACCTTCCGCTGGAGCTGGAACCCCTTCATCCGGTGGCCCCACGCCTTCTCGTACGCCCGAAGCACGTCGACCACGTCGCTGCCGTCGTCCTCGTTGCCGACGTACAGCAGGCGCTTGACGTTTTGAACCTCCCCGAGCGGCTTGATCACGTACGGCGCGGGGTTCTCCTGAACGTGTTTGATGCCCGCGTCGAACTCGTGGAACACGTGGTGTTCGACCGTGTTGACGCCGTGGTCCTCTAAGACCTCCATCGCGTAGCCGCGGTCCTCTTCGAGCCGGTCGGTGTCGGGCGTCCCGCCGATGACGGCCTTCCCCCGCTCGCGGAGTTCCTGCGCGAGCGCGCCGGTCCCGACGTCGGAGCCGACTCGCGGGGTGTCACCCCGCTCGTTCGTTCCGGGACCCTCCCGCTGGTCGGGTCCCGAGACCCAGATGTCGTCGAAGATCACCACGTCGGCCCAGTCGACCTCGGCGCGCCAGTCGTCCGTCTTCGGCACGAACCCGTCGCCGATTTCTTGGTCGCTTTCGGCCTCGATGTAGTACTTCACGTCGTGGCCCTCGCGCCGGACCTGCCACGCCAGGTCCGTGATCAGCGCCGCGTCGGCGGAGACGAAGAGGAAGTTCGCGGTGTCCATACGACGCCGTCGCCCGGAAGGGACTTGAGTGTGCGTGCCGGCGCGGGCTCCCCGCCGCGGAGTCGCCGACCGGTCGGGTCAGTCGCCCGCTCGCGCGCCGACCACGTCGGCGTCCGTGGGGTTCGCCCCGCCGTACTCGACGACGAGTTCGTCCAGCCGATCGGGCTCGTCGGCGTGTGCGAGCGGTTCGGCCGCGGTCTCGCAGGCGGCGTCGACCCCCAGCCGGTCGCAGACGCGGTCGACGGTCGTCTCGGCCATCTGGCGGTAGGTAGTCAGCTTCCCGCCCACGACGCTGTAGAGGCCGGCGGCGCCGTCGCGCTCGTGGTCGAGCAGCGTGAACCCGCGGGAGATGCCCCGGCGGTCCTGCCCCGCCTCGTCGGGCTCGTAGAGGGGCCGGACGCCCCACCACGTCCGGACCGTCGGCGCGTCGGCGACCGCGGGGAGCATCGCGGCGCACTCCTCGACGGAGCGCTCGACCTCCCAGTCGGCCGTCTCGTAGTCGTCGGGGTCGGAGACCGGGACGCTCGTCGTCCCCAGCACGACCTCGCCGTCGTGGGGCACGACGATGTCGCCGTCGTCGGGGTCGCGGCACCGGTTCAGCGCCGGGCCGAGCCCGTCGTACTCGACGGACACCATCACGCCGCGGCTCGGCGCCATCCCGACTTCGACGCCCGCCATCTCCGCGATCGAGTCCGCCCACGCGCCGGTGGCGTTCACGACGACTTCGGGCGAGAGCGTCTCGTCGACGTCGCCGCCGACTCGGACCGACGCGACCTCGCCGTCGCGGACCGTCACGTCCTCCACGGGCGCGTGCGGGCGGACGGACGCGCCGTGACGCTCGGCGTCCGCGGCGTTGGCGGCGACCAGCCGCGACGGGTAGACGACGCCGTCCGGGACCCGGAACGCCTCCTCGACCTCGTCCGTGAGCCCCGGCGCGGCCTCGCGAGCTGCGTCGCCGTCGAGGCGCTCGGTCGGGATTCCGATGCCCTCGCAGGCCGCGAGCTTCTGCTCGAAGTAGTCGGGGTCGTCGCCGGCGAGCCGGACGAAGAGCCCCCCGGTCTCGCGGACGCAGGCCCCGGCGATCTCCCGGAGCGTCCGGTTCTCCTCGATACACTCGCGCGCACCCTCGGCGTCGGCCTCGGCGTATCGAGCGCCGCTGTGGAGGAGTCCGTGCGAGCGCCCGGAGGTTCCGCTCCCGAGCCCGCCGCGGTCGACCAGCGTCGCGTCAACCCCGCGGAGTGCGAGGTCCCGAGCGATCCCCGTCCCGGTCGCGCCGCCGCCGATCACGAGGGCGGTCGGGTCGTCGCTCACGCGACGCTCACCCCGGGCGAGCCGTCACCGCAGTCCGTTCTGATACCCCGTCGATCCGGGTCGCTGTCGAACATGCGATCGGTACGCACTCGGAGCACTTGAGGGCACGGTCGGAGCGGAGAGAAAATAGACTTCTGACGCGTCTTATCCCGGCAATTCGCCGGTTGCGGAGAGCGGTTCAGCGCGGCCCGCCGGCGTCCGCGGGACAGGTGTCGACGCCGAGCAGGGCGTACAGGCCGCAGGTGCCGGTCGCGGCGGTCGCGAGCATGGCGATCGCGACGACGCCCAAGACCGGCGCCGCGAGGGCCGGGAGCGGCGCGGCGTTCGCGAGGGTCGCTATCGAGGCGAGGCCGGCGACGGCGCCGACCGCGGTCCTGACGCGCTTGTCCGTCGCACCGACGTTCTGGTTCATAACACACAATACGGCACACGAACGTATGAAGCTTTCCACGCGGAGGCGATGCCCCGACGCAGCGGGATCCGCGGCCGGCGAGTCACCCGAACTCGTCGAGGTCGGTTTGGGGCGACTCGTCGGCGTCGCTCGCGCTCGAACCCGGCGGTTCGCCGTGCTCGGCCGCGATCGACCGCGCGGCGCCGAGGCCGCCGGACAACGACGCCCGCCGAGCGACCTCCTCGTCGCCGAGCTTGTCGGCCGCGGCGGGGGACGCCGCCCCGTAGCGCTCGCGGAACTCGCTCCGGGCCGCCTCGTAGTCGACGACGGGATACGGGTAGTCCGCACCGATCTCGACGCCTACCTCGCGCTGGACCGCGAGCGGCGCCTTCTCTGGGGCGTCGAGGTGCGCGGCGGGCAGCGGATCGAGTTCGGGGACCCACCGCGTAATGAACTCCCCGTCAGGGTCGTGGTCGCGTACCTGCTTGCGGGGATCGTACAATCGGAGTCCGGGGCGGCCGACCAGTCCGCACTGCGACTGCCACTGGGTGTAGTTGATCGCGGCGTCGCCGTCGATCAGGTGGTGGTAGAAGTGGTCGGCGCCGATCCGCCACGGCTGCTGGAGGACGTGGAAGTAGAGGCTCGCGCACAGCGCCCGCATCCGGAAGTTGAGCCACCCCGTTTCGCGCAGACAGCGCATGCTCGCGTCGACCATCGGGAACCCCGTCTCGCCGCGCTTCCACGCCGCGACGAGGTCCGGGTCGTGGCGGTCGCGGTTGAACCCCTCGTAGACGGGGTTGACGGCGCGGTCGAGCCACCTCGGCCAGTCGAGCAGCTTCTGCGCGTAGTGGCGGTTCCAGAACAGCCGGGAGACGAACATCGACTTCCCGCGGCCGTCCGGCGCGCGCTCGTCGGCGTGGCGGTGGACCTCGCGGACCGAGAGGCAGCCGAACCGCAGGTAGGGGGAAAGGCCGCTCGTCCCGTCGCGGGCGTCGACCGGCGAGGAGATCGACCCCGGGTAGTCGGCGATTCGCTCCGTGAACGCGCGGAGTTGCTCGCGGGCCGGGCCGCGTCCGCCCGTTGGCACGCGCGTCTTCGACGACTCGACTTCGTACGCGTCGGCGACCGTCTCGGGGTCGATTTCGGTCTCGACGCGCTCGACCGCGACCGATCGGGGGTCCCAGTCGAACGGGTCATCCGCGAGCCACGACTCGACGCGCTCGCTCCAGTTCTCGCGCGGGCGGTCCGCGTCGCGGACGAGTCCGTCGCCCGCGACGAACCGGACGCCGAGCCGCTCGTGGGCGCGCTCGTCCCGCCGCCGGCCGTACCGACCGGTCGGGGTCGCGGTCGCGACGACCTCCCAGCCGGCGTCGACGAACCGTCCCAGCACGTCGAGGGGGTCGCCGTGGGCGTACGTCAGCCCCGCGCCGTCGACATCGCGGTACTGGCGGTCGAGGTCGCGCAGGCAGTCGTGGAGGAACTCGATCCGCGCGTCGCAGGCCGCGCCGCGCTCGTCGTAGAAGCTCGGGTCGAAGACGAACAGCGGGAGGACTCGCTCGGACTCCGCCGCGGCCGCCGCGAGCGCCGGGTTGTCCGCGATCCGGAGGTCGTTCCGGTGCCAGACGACTGTTCCGGGCTCGTCGGGGCGACCGTCCGCCGCCGAGAGCGACCGGACCGCGTCGGCGTCGGGGGTCGACGGGAGCGCGTCGTCGTCGCCCGCGGTCATGTGAACCCGTGGTACGGCCCCGCGGCGCAAGGACCTGTCGGCCGTCGCGGGTTACTCCGCCGACGCCGCCCGGAGCTCCGGGAAGTACCGACCGTGGAAGTCGAAGGGGAGCGCGTGCGGCAGCGTCGCCCGCGCGCGCTCCCCGAGCGTCTCGCCGTCGAGGACGAGCAGCCGCGACCGGTCGGCGTCCACGTCGAGCGCGACGGTCACGACGACGCCGTCGTCCTCGGCCTCGCCGTCGGGAGCCGGGACGAACAGAGGCTCGCCGAAGTAGTCGCCGCCGTCGTCGAAGGTCCGGACCGCCTCCGTCTCGGCGTCGACCTTCACGACGCGTCGCGCCCACTCCGTGACCGGGGTGTCCATCCCCATCGCGTAGACGTAGCGATGAGGGTGACACCACCGTGCGGGCGACGCGGTCGGCAGCGCGCTGCCGCCGTCGAACAGGGATTCGCGGGCCACCGTCGCGTCGCCGCCGCCGTCTCTGTCCGCACCGGTCGCGGATCCGAGGTCGACGGTGAACCGCTCGATCCGACCCGCCATGGTGCCCATCTCGCCGGCGCGGACGTTCTCCAGGTACAGCGAGTCGATCGCGGTCGCGTCCGGGATCGTTTCGAGATCGAAGACCACCTCGGTCCCGCCGTCCCGCTCGAAGGCGTTGACGTGGTGAAACCCGAAGAACGGGTCGGTCGTCGGCTCGGCGACCACGTCGCCCGTCGTCCGGTCTAGCACGACGATCCGCGTGCCGCGATCGGGCTCCCACTCGAACTGTTCGATGAACGGGGGTTGCCGGCCCGGCTTCAGGAACCGACGCGGGTCGAGTCGGAGGGGGAACTCCGTTAGGACGACGTACCGGGGCGTGAGCGCGAAGCTGTGCATGTACGCCGGCTCGTCGGTGTCGACGCTGCCGACGTGGCGACGCTCCCCGTCTCGGGTCCACGCCGTAACGTGGTATCGGCTCGTCCGTCCGAACTCGGTGTCGACCGTGACGAGCGCGCCCGTCGCCGGGTCGCGCTTGAAGTGAGCGCAGGAGAGCTGGCCGCTCGGCGCGTCGCCTTCCCGGTCGACGTGGCCGACCGTCGCGAGCGTGTTCGGGTCGACCTCGACGCCCCGCGGCGACTCGGTCAGCGCCACGTACTCGTCGCCGATCCGCTCGGTGACGATGTTCGCGTTGTCGTACGGCTCCGCGAGGAACGTCGCCAGCCGCGAGCGCAGGGTCGTCTCGCCGGTAGCGAACCCGCCCTCGAACTCGCCGCTCGTCGCCGCGTCATACGCGTCGCTCCGGAGGAAGCGGTTGCGGTAGTGGACCGCGTCGCCGTCGCCACCCGAAACCGAGTCTGCGCGGTCCCCCGGATCGAAGGTGAAGCGGTACAGCATCGCCAGGCCGTCGAACCAGTGGTCCACGTCGCTTCCGTCCGGGAACGAGAACGCGCCGGGACCGTTCCGGATCAGACTGCCCCGGAGCCACGCGGGCAGATCGCCCCGGACCGGAATCGACGCGGTCGTCTCCTCGTGAAGCGAGTGGAACCCGGCGTGCGAGACCATGGCAGGCTACGGGGGCGCGGCGGGCTAAGGTCTGACGGCGATCGCTGCCTCTCCTACATCGCCGCTGCGTTCCGTCGAGAGGATCCAGATGAGAATCCCCGACCTCTCAGTAGCTCTTTCACGACCGCCAGGAAAGCGGATGGGTTGGGGCGGATTCGAACCGCCGACCTGCTCGCCGTCGTGCGATTTCATACGCACTCCGGCTCCACCGCGGAGGAGTGTGAACCCGGCTACTCATACCCTCCCAAGCCACCATCGCGGGGTTCGGCTCAACCATGTCCGAATCTCGAACTCAGATGACGCCGGAACGCGCGATCGAACGCTACCTCACCGACAAGAAGCCCGAATGGGCCGAGTCGACCTACTACAACAACGCCTCGTCGCTTGGGATATTCCTCGACTTCTGCGAGGAGATTGACCTCGACAACATCTGCGATATAGACGGCTTCCACATCTCCGACTTCAAGCAGCACCGCCGAGAGGAGGGCGAGGTCAATGAAATGACGCTCTACAACGACCTGTGTTCGCTTCGAAGCTTCCTCAAGTGGACCAACTCGATGGGACTGATCGACTCGTGGGTTGTCGAGAACATGGTCCTCAACGACCCCGACGAGAAGGTTCGCTCCGAGAAAATTGAACCCGAGACTGCGAACCAGATACTCGAATACTTAGACGACTTCGAATACGCCACGACTCGACACGCCCTCTTTGCTCTCCTGTGGGACACAGGGATGCGTCTCGGAAACGCTCGGTCGTTAGACGTTGGCGACTACTACCCCGAAGAGCAGTACATTGAGGTGTCTCACGATCCCGACGAAGGTACTCCACAGAAAAACAAGTCAACTGCCGAACGAGAAGTAAATCTCCACGATTGGGTGTGCGAAATTCTGGACGATTATCTCCGGATGAATCACATCGAGGTGGAGGACGACTACGGTCGAAACCCTCTCTTCGCCTCAAAGCATGGTCGCATGGCGCTGTCTAATCTCCGGACCCACATCCGCCGACTCACCCGTCCGTGTCACTACACCGGAGAGTGTCCCCACGATCGAGAACAGTCCGAGTGTGTCGCCGTCCAAGAGTACAACAAGGCAGCGCAATGTCCTGGTTCTCACAAGCCCCACGCTATCCGACGAGGGGCTATCACTCATTGGCTCAATGAGGGCCACCGGAAAGAGCTAATTAGCGACCGGATGAACGTCAGTATCCCGACGCTGGACAAACACTACGACGCCCGGACTGAATCTGAGAAGCGAGACTTGCGGCGGGAGATGTTCGATATGGAGTAAATTCTCACCGGATTTTATAAACCCACGATCCGTACTCTTTATATGGATCTCACTCTCCGCCAGCTTGTCTTCCTTGAGCATGAAATGGAGAAGGTAGTCGACTCCAAGGATCGAGACTCTGAGGATCGAAGTCATGCCTCCTCTGTGTTAGAACACATTGAGGCGGAGTTACAGCGAAAAAAGCAACAACAGAACTGATGATCTCAGGTTCCTGCGACTGTCCCGATAGGCCCCAACTACTTGTCGTGAAGATTTTTCACTACTGAATGTATCGGCTGTAATATGCCTGATAGCTCGGAGATTCTCGACACCCTCCGCGGGAAGGTAGCTTGTGTAATAAGTAATATGCCGTGTCTTCAGAGACACAACTAATTGCTAGTCTAGATACGAACGTATTTCAGATAAAATAACCACATGATCACGAAAAATGGGAACTAACGCATCTCTCACACCATACGAAAACAACGGACTGTTCACCAAACACTATCTCAACACCCATCTCGAAGAAACAGAAGCGTGGCAGACAGTCGATGACGATGACGTGGAAGAGGCATACGAGGGAGTTGACGAACTCCACGACCAGAACGTAAGCGCACTTGAAAACGCCAACGAAGACCAAGTGCAGGATATGTTCATCAATCCTGTATTAGACATTCTCGGGGTTGTGTACGCACGTGAGGGTACGATAGATGGCACCTCTGGCGACCAACCCGATTATGCCTTCTTCAAAAACGAGGTGGTGAAGCGAGAAGCAATCCGGATGCAGGATGAGTCTGACGTTTACGATGCTGCTATCGGTGTCGCAGAAGCAAAGGATTGGGGACACCCTCTCGACGGGCCAGGCAACAACGGTGAGCCTAATGCAGACCCCGATTTGGATGATAAAGAGCGGGACAATCCCAGTGCTCAAATCAACCGATACCTCCGAGACACCGGCGTTGAATGGGGCGTCCTGACGAACGGCATCGAATGGCGTCTCTACTACGCTGGCGACGGCGTGAAAGTTGACCGCTGGTACCAAATCAACCTGCAGACAATCCTATCAGACACGCGGTTCGGCGTCGAGGAGTTCAAACAATTCTACATGCTCTTTCGCGGCCAATCTTTTGACCCCTCAACCGGCGTCTCCGGATGTTACCTTACCCGCATCTACGATGGGAGCAACGCATTCGCTAGGGAGCTCGGAGACGATCTAGAAGACAACATCTACGAGGCAATCCAAATCCTTGCTGACGGATTCCTTAACACGCCGCGGGCTACCGACTTTGATACCGATGATCTCACTGACGAACAAAAAGAACTGATATTTGAGAGTTCACTCACATACCTCTACCGACTCATTTTCGTCTTGTATGCAGAAAGTGACGAGAGACACCTTTTACCCCGGGAGAATACCATATACCGCAACGAGTACGGGTTAGTTGATCTGAAGCAAGAAGTCAAGAATAATCTCCATGACACGAATCACTCCTACGACGACAAGAATCCGCGCCTCTGGAACCGACTCGAACTCCTCTTTCAACTGATTGACCGTGGGAGCGAACACCTCGGGTACGACGAGGATGAACTCGATATCCCGGCTTACGACGGGGGGCTGTTCAACACCGACCCAGACCTGGAAGACTCTGATACCGATCACTTCCTCGCCAACGCGCGTCTTGGCAACGAGTACATAGCCAAAGCGATCTACCGAGTCTCATACCAGCAAGACGCCGACCGAGAAAACTCGTTCTTCGACTACTCACAACTATCTATCCGGAACATCGGCTCCATCTACGAAGGACTGCTCGAACACCACTTAGAGGTGGCCGACGAACCGCTCACGACTGTCAATGATGATGGTTCCGAGGTTTGGTCGACTGAAGTGGAATACTTCGAGGAGTACGATGAAGACCCACCGTTCGAAGCAGAAGTGGAGGAAGGTGAAGTTTATCTCCGAACTGACGATAACGAGCGGCGTGCTACAGGCTCGTATTACACCCCGCAAAAAGTAGTCAACTACATCGTTTCGAACTCTCTCGACCCCCTCATTACCGAAATCAAGTCTGAACTCGGCCTAATCGAGGAGTTCGACTACTCAGACGATGAAACGTACACGGAGCGGTTTATGAACCGCATCCTTGAACTCCGAGTCATCGACCCGGCGATGGGAAGCGGTCACTTCCTCCGGGACGTTGTAGAATATCTTGTGACCGAGATCGAGACGGTTGCAGACGAGGAGCGGAGAATACTCGAAGAACAAGATGACCCACCAATTGACCCGCCAGAATCACTGGGACTAAACTATGCACGACGGCGGGTGACGCAGGAATGTATCTACGGAATCGACGTGAACGAGATGGCCGTCGAGTTGGCCAAGATGTCGCTCTGGCTCCACACACTCGCCAACGATCAACCACTAGCGTTTCTTGACCACCACTTCAAGCACGGGAACTCGGTGATCGGCTCCGAAATTGACGACGTGAAGAACGCCTACATCGACCAAAGCACTGAGCAAGATGGCCACGTAGGCACCCGACTCACGTACTATGATTCCACGCTGACCGACATCGTCGGAGAGTTGCTTGAACGATATTCCGATTTCATTGGCATCGACCTCGAAACGCGTGAAGCAGCGGAGGAAATCAAAAGGAAGTACCGGGACTTCCAGAACCTCCCGCAGCGCCGCCATTTCCAAGAACTGCTGAACGTATTTACCGCAGATCGTCTCGATGAGATTTCGGTTGACCCGTCGGACTACGAAGAGATGGCCGATGTCCTCAGTGACCCCGAACAGGGAAACGAGGAATGGGAGGAGCTCCGGGACAAGGACTGGTTCCAACACGCCCAAAATGTAGCCGAAGAAGAATCTTTCTTCCACTGGGAGCTGGAATTCCCCGAAATCTATTACCACCCCGGACTGGAATCTGATGGCGACGATATCGATTACTCAGACGTGGAGAAGGACAACCCCGGGTTCGATGCAGTCATCGGAAATCCTCCCTACGTCTCAATCCAAAATATAGACGAATACTATCGGGACTACTACGAGAAGGCGTACGCAGACACCTACCAGTACCGATATGACCTGTACGCAGTATTCGTCGATCAAGGACTCGACGCAACACGGAACAACGGCCGGTTCTCCTACATTATCCCCCATACCCTGCTGAACAATCAGTCGTTCGAGGATACCCGTCGCAAACTGCTCGATGAATCGGACTACATCCGCATCATCGACTTCACCGACGACGTATTCGAAGATGCGACGAACGAGCCGATGATTCTGTATGCCGAGCCGAACCGGAACCGGGAGGAAGACGACGAACAAACGCTAGAAAGCACGACAATCCACCCAGATGACCTCCCGAATGCAAACGACAGCCTCAGAGAGTTTCCGTCGGAAGTAGTTGAATACCTCCCGTGGAACCCGTTGTTGATTCGCCCTGCGGAATGGGTGGAAGACTATCTCACAACCTACAGAACAACCCAACTCGGGAATATAGCAGATACACAACAGGGACTCCGGACTGGCAATAACAGCGAATTCCTCACCGAGTCCCCGCCAGACGACGGGAAGGTATATCGCAAAATTCTACGCGGCGATGACCTCCACCGATACGGGTACGCCTGGGGCGGTGAGTACGTGCTGTACGATAGGGATGCCCTGGATGCACCCCGTGACGAGAAGTATTGGGAGGCCGATGAGAAAATCATCGCCAACGCAATCAGGAACTCGCAAATGGATGATCGAATTGTCTCTACCATCGATCTCAACGAATACATCGGCTTCAACTCAACCATCACTATCCTGCCGCGGAGCGAGAACAAGGAGAGTATCTACTACCTGCTAGCCATCATCACCTCCGGCCTTACAGACCACTACTTCTGGACTTGCTTCATCGACAACAACCTCGCTTCCGAATACTACGATTCCATCCCTATCCCAACCGTCGATCTCGACACCCCAGAAGACGAACGGGAGCAGGTAGTCGAAGCACTCGAAGAGAAGGTAGAAGCGTTCCTCAACGGCGAGATCGACAGCGATACCGTCACCGACTTTGCCGACGAACACATCCTTCAGGAACCGGAAGACGAGACATCCGACGATGAGGAAGACGGAGAAGAGTCCGCAGACGGCGAATCCGAGGAGTTAGAACGGCGCGTGACACGGGATATTGCCCACGATATGCTGGTCTATCTGGCCAAAGAACACACCCGAATTATCGGCCAGCGAGATGAACTAAACACCAACCTCGTGGACTTCATTCAACCGTATATCGAAGGAGAACGAGTCGGTGACTTCGGGCAGATTCAGCCAACATCTGAAAGTCGCGGAACTGTGTTACCGGAAACCATTGATGAGACAGAGAAGGGGTCGCCAAAAATCAACGGCATTCGGTGTAGTGAACCCGAAAAAGTCGCCCCAGACAGCTACTCGGTAACTGTCAAAATCCGCCCGAAATATAAGCCAGAATACCCTGAAAAGCACGAAATAGACCGACACGGGTACATTGTGGAAGACGAACAGGAATATATCCCGGCACTGCGATTCACAAATCTCGATGAGGAGGATGTACTTCTCCTCTCAGAATTCCTCCCACAGGCATACGAAAACAGTGACCTACGGGATCAGTCGGGCCTAAAGCGCGACGTAAACACCCGCGACTCTATGATTGACCGGGTGAAGGATATCAAACTTCCTGACACGAGTCAATCACACGTGGATATGGAGACGTTCATGGAGAACAAGCGAACTGAGGAGGAATACAATACCCAATCAGCGAAAATGGATGATGTGACGAACCACATCGTAGCCCGTCTCTACGGGAATCCGCTGGATTAGCCCGATAATCCTCAACAACCGATTCTCCTTCGGTGTTTGTGTCGTTCCGCTCACTTTTTGTGACTCGCTTTGTCGAGGCGTTGGAGGCCGACCGCCAGACTGTCGAAGAGACGAGTATCGAAGAGCTGGAAGTGAAGATCGACGAAACTGTGTACGACCTATTTGATCTGACTGAGAATGAGAGAGGTTAACGAGGATATCTGGAAGTGTTTTAACAACAGGTACCACCCTCGGAACCCCCACCTGTATGGTTTGACTCCCCCACTCTATTCGGGTTTGATTGGATTATTGGCACTTTGAGGCCGCCACCTCAGAAAGACTTGGCAGATGGACAGTCAATCGACTTCCGAGATCGACTCGATGGTCCGTACCGTCGAGAGGATCATCGCCCAGAATGAAGCTGTTCTGAGCCAGTACGATGACGAATACACTCCTGCTTCAGAAGTAACAGTATCTCGATGACGAATACACTCCTGCTTCAGAAGTAACAGTATCTGCTAATTCCGGCTCGCATGTGACCGATCCAGAGTCGGTAGACCTGTTCGAATGAGGTGAGTACGGTGCGACCTCAGATTTCTTTCACCCATCCGATCTCATCGGTTCGTTCCTCGAACCCTTCCGTCTCAAGGATGTGTTCCATCGCAGGATGGGACACGTTGTTCGTCTTGATTTCAGAGGCTCCCTCTAATCGACTCCGACGAATGAACGCATTGAGGGCAGCTCGTGCTACCCCATTGCCTTGGTAATGTGGTTCCACGACGAAATTTTCTATCTGGCCTGGAACTCCCTCAATAGCTCCAAGGCGATCTCCACCAAATTGAATGTTGTATCCAATTACGTTCTCAGTGAATATTATATCGCTCTGATCGACGTCATCGAGTTCAGGAGCATCTGGGTCCAGCATTACCAGATAGTAGTATTCCCAGAAGTATAATCTTGTTTATATAATGAATTAAAGACCGTTCTTTGTCTTTGGAACGCCAGTTTGGGAGGACTCTTTCTGGAAGATCAATCCTTGGAGGTGACGTAGTACCAGCTGTATCTCAACGTCAAAATTGAACTGGAATAATCGCTCCGTGCGCAGTCTCCACTCCTTCTGTTGAGCTTTACACAGATCCTTTGTCTACAAACGAGATTGGTCTACTTGCGATAAACCTCCCCACACTGATTGACATCCTCTAATAACTCTCGGCTGCTCCACAAATCGTCCTCAAGTAGTTCTTAATTCGCTGTCAGCCACTAAGTTGACTTCATATTGGACTCCTTTGAGTGCCCGCTACCGCCGCAAGTTCTCACCGCTTATTCCAGCCTTCAATTAGAGCGGACAAGTTCCTCCGCCTCAAAGGATTCCTTCTTGCGATTGAATCTTGTAAATGATTTCTCCCAAACCCCTACATCATTAGTAGTGTGATAGGGTTTATATAGGGGGTGTGGTGCTATTGGTCTCCCGATGACTGAGGGAGAGCATAGTCAGGGGCGAAAGACGAGTTACGTTGTACGACTGAGTTATCAGCTACAAATCGAGAGGTTTCTTCATCCACCTTTGTCGGAGGAGTACCTTGGGTGAGCTTCGAGTAGATACTCTGTAGTCGTGACTTCGTAATCGGATCGAAAGCTTCGATCAGTTCGGTCTCCATGCGTACATACTGGCTATCGTTGTTCGCGTCTCCGCGGGCCGGGTGATACACCTTCTCGCTATCATACCGATCTCGGGCATCCTCGTTAACTACCACAGCACAAAGACAGAAGGCGACTGCTTCGGTTCGTTGTCCAAAGCGTTGACCATCGATTTCGAATATGCGATCTACAACCACTTGGGTATGGTACTCAGACAACCCGAGTTGGGACGCTATTCCCTGTGTCGTTTTTAGTTTGAGCTGGCGGTCATAATCCCCACCAATATCATCTATATCGTCTCGGTTCTTCCAGTGATTGTCTCGATTATGCTTATCCAGCTTCGCGTACCGCTGTCTCTGCCTATATGAGAGCTGGCGAGGGTCGTACACCTTCCCCTCTGAATCGTAGGCGATCTCGGTTCGATTACCCTCTTCCAAAGACTGCTTCCGAGCTTGTGCCTCCTGAGCTTCTGTTGGCGGTCTTTCCTCAGGAGGAACCCACTTTGAGGGAGCAGTAGGAACGGTGTTTGAATCAGACTCTGAGCCTGCGGCTGGAGTAGTTGATACAGACATAGTAATTGAAACAGCTACAAAATCTACCCGTCGGCAAGGGTAGATATATCAGAAAACTGCCTTCACCAAATAGAGGTGCTGTAGATACTTAGTACTGCCCATTCATGCTTTAGGACCTGTATTAGGCAGAATTTATAATGTAGACTAACTCCGAGATATGAAGATTTAACAGATAATATACTATTCAAACACCGCTTGATTTCATGTGGAAGTAGCAGTGGCAAACGAGCAGTACTACCGGCCGTTGGGAGACCTCCCATACGCCCGATTCCTGGCAATTCATTGATCCCAGAAATTAGCCGTTCAAGCAACCCTTATTTTCTGACCTCAAACCGAAAATCTCTGAGAGACGGTCACTTATTAACGCGCTCAGAAGATCGACGAATGTTCCAACTTAACTTAATTTATCTGGCACAAGTAGCATATTATAAGAAATATTAAATGACTGTCTCAGCAGTTTTGTGCCCCGAGGCTCTCAGACGACTCAGGAGCGGTTTTTAAACCAAGATGACCATAACCATTCAGACCACGGGGGTATCTAACTGTGGGCCTGTCAGGTACCGGAGAATCGCTCTGAAGTACAGGTCACTTCTCACTATCAGACTCGTGGTTGCGAGCTACACCTGACAGGATATGACCGGGCCTATCTACGAAGTATATATTAGTATATTCTAATTCCAAATTATAACGCATTGAGTCGGAGATATAGTGGCTATAATTTGTCCTATTATTAGTGTACAGTAGTATGAATCGTATATTACAACGCATTGAGGGGCTTAGTAGTGCTGTAGCTGTTGCTGTAGTGGTAGCTGTTGTTGTGCGGTAGATGTTGCTGTAGTGGTAGCTGTAGCTGTAGTATGCGTGTGTGGGCGGGCGCTGCTGTTGTTGTGCCGCAGCGCGCGAGGCAGAGCGTCGTGCTGTAATTACAATTACACCCTCAGTAGGCTGTGTGACATAGCTACGAACTGTATTCCGACTCAAAGGGACGAGATCAGAGGCGATTGTATGCTACCGATTCACGTGAAACACATACCCACTCATCTGCCAGCCGCGAACGAAGAACACTATAGTCGTTATCCACCAAACCATCAGAATTATTTATATTATAACGATCTGGTAGTTAACTACTATTACAGAGAGATCGGCAACTAACATAGAAGAGAATAGTGCCCACTCAATGTGGTACTACTCCGCGAGCTACTGTTGTGTTTTAGAACTATATGCTGCTCGTCCAGAGAGCCAGTAAGAATCAATGACTTAAGATGGGCTCGTTAATTCTTTAGTAAATTATTTGATAGGTATTAAGTGGGTGAAGTACCTATCAATGGTATGCTCTTTGGCTTGGATCAATCCGCTGATTACTATGTATATTACCGCGATACAGAGGATGAACGTGCTAACCACGTCGTAACTGATGGCCGGTCCATCTGTTCTCATTCGGTTGACGTCCCCGAAGACAGTTCATTGACGCCATTCGATGGAATCTCGAACGAAGAGTGGTCATCACTGCTCAACTCCAATTCCGACCTCTGTACCTCGTGTCGGAAGTTCGCAGTACGGGGAGAGATTGTCCCCGAACAGTTCGTAGAAGATGAACAGGAAAAGGACCAGATCCCAGATGATGAGGTCCGCCCACCAGTCGAAGGCTTTCATCTCTATTATGGAAAAGGGACTGCTCTCAATCCTAATCCCCGTGATCATATTGTAGATGGCGGAGAAGCACTATGCGATTACGGGGTTAACGTATCGACAGCAGATTCTCTCAAACCAGTCGAGAATATCTCTGCGGGTGAGTGGTCGGTACTCCTTGGTAGCAGCTCAAACCTCTGTGGAGACTGTCGAAAGGCAGCAGAGTGGGAGGGGATTTTTCCCGAGGAACTTGTCGAGGAGCCGGAATATGAGTGTCCGCATTGTGAGGAACCCGTTCTGGAGGTCAAACTGAGCCATGTCGCATATATTCATCACGGCTCGAAAGCTCCTGGACGAGGTACTGTCCACAAAGCCCCTCGTGAACACTACGAGGAGTGGCGTCGTAATCAGTAATTCGCCGCGAATTACGGCAGAGAATAGTGCCGACTCAATGCGGTACTACTCCGCGAACGATCTTTCCGAAGTATCACGTATATTCTAAGTACGTCAGAGTTCGGAAATACTACACCACGCGCCCGTATCGCGTGAATTCATCAAGCCGCTCGTTCGACCAGTGATACGCGTTCCCGCGGCCGCCGCGACGATGAGTGACGTATCCCTCTTCGTCGAGTTCCTTCATCAGCTCGCCTACTTGTCGATCTCCGACTGACGTCTCCTCCGCGATCTCGCCGTTCTTCCACTCACCATCGGGCCACTTCTCCGAGTCACGGATCGCGTTCACAACTTCGACCATCCCTTTGGACCAAGTGTTGATCTCCAAGCGTTCGTCAGCTTCCACCCACCAAGGCAAGCGCGAAGTGTGAACATATACTGTCGCACCTTTCTCCCCATCACTTGGAGTCCGGCCGAAGCGCATGATTGCCTGTAGAACTTCCTTCTCGACGACGTCTCCGAAGAGTGCGTTCCCGTAGCCTCCGAAGTCGAGATTCATTCCCTTAGTAACGCGACCGTCTTCGTCCTTTTTGCGTGAAATTGCCTCTCCGTCAATCGCTCCCCAGCGGACCACGGCCTCCCCCTCCGGAGGATGAGGACTACCGATGATTACACCAAGACGTGTTTCTGCGAACTTGTTACTCCCTTTGAGGTTCCCGTAGTGTTCCGCAACCTCAATGTGCTGTTGTACGTCAGTCGATTCGTACCGTTCCTTCGCTTGCTTTGAGGTGATGACAGCTGGCCGAGAGCCCTCCTTCTCGTGGATACTCTCTAAGAGTGCGCCGTCAGAGTCGACGTTGACGTGAGATCCACTCTGATACGGCTTTGCTCCAGCGTCTGTCTGTTTGATTTCGAGTTCAAGGACTTCTTGGAGGTATGTTCGTTTCTCTTCATCCGAGTCTAACACTTCCTCATGTTCTATCCAGTCACCTCCAAGGGCCATTCGCCACTTCGCGATAGTCGGTGTTCCATCCAGAGCAACGACACTCTCTGCGGCGTAGAACGGCGGAGGAATCAGAACAGTCCACTCGTCCTCAGGACTTCTGACTGCCACTCGGCCGGAACCAAGTTCGGCATACTCCCACTCGTTCTCTAAGAGTTCGAACTCGATAGCGGCGTGGGTTAGAAGCGGAGCATGGGCGTGGAAGTTGGGACTCTGCTGGAGGACGACTCGTGTATCCCGGTGGGAATAGAATCCTAAGTCTTCCTTCCACTCGGAGACAACTTGCTCGTGTTCTTCGTTATCATGCCGACGATGGAGGTCTTTCCAGTTCTTGAATGGAAGAGCATCCTCACTTTTCAGGTAGTTACTCACCGCTCTTGTTGCGTCATTATGAGTCGGCTCAAAGAAGTAAGAGTCACCAGGGAACTCGTCAATCGCGACATAGCGGTCTTCAAGATAGTCTCTATTGTGAGCTTGGAGGTAGTGGCCGATCAGTACGTCGTAGTCTTCAGAATTGAACTCCCGCTTCTCCATATACCGACAGGGGCCGTCAAGCTGACACGGGAGATCTCTGCCAAAGTACCGTTGTGCTTCTCGGTGGATTTCTGCTCCCGAAATACCGGACTCATACAGCTCATTGACTCTCGCCTCAATGGGATGGTCCTCTCCGATGGTTTCGCACTCATGCTGAAACGCCGGTAGTACGAGGTAATCTAATCCTTGTTCCTCACACCACTTCTCGTACTGTCCGTACAACTCTCGTCGGGAGGTGAAGATCGTCAGCGGATTACCCGTACTCTTAGCCCACTTGACGGCGTGGTAGCTCTTTCCCATCGCAGGGAGAGCTTCGACGAGGGTGGCTCCATCTTGACGGAATGCTTGATGGATCGACTCACTTAGGCGATTACGAACATCTTCTATCGTTAGCGTTTGGGCAAAGCTTGGAAAGGCGATACCTTCTTTCGAGTCACCCTATATTTAAAATACAATTTCTTCTCTACCACCAATACTTTATTTGTCATCACAGACAATAGCGATTCATGGGATTCTTCGACATACAAGATGATGAAGATATTATCTTGGAAAATGCAGATCTGGACTGCGAACCTCAGAATGAATACGTCTCAAAAACGGAGGTGAAAAAGCTGGATGAATATCTTGATCCTGGGGAGAAAGTATATTTCTTGGCAAGAGATAGAGGTGGTCAATTAAAAATAGACGGTGACATACAGAGCGAAGCGACAGCTATTTTGACTGCCGCAACCGGACAGCGCGTGATTTTTAAAACAGGAAAGATAGTTGGCGCGTCACAAACCTCAATCGATTATAAGGATATCTCTTCTGTTGAGGTCAGTTTTGGAATGCTTGCGAAGCGGATCAACTTGGAAACAGATTCTCAGGTATTTGGTATTGGGGTTGGTCAACTCGGAAAAGACGAGGTACAAGACATGGCACAGTTCATCCGCGAGAAGATGAGAGAATCAAACGGAACTGATAATCCTACAACCGAGCAAACAGTTGGTAGCAGTGAAAATGAAGAGGATCCCTTGGACAAGCTTGAGCGTCTTGGTGAACTCCGAGATGACGGTATTATTACCGAAGAAGAGTTTCAAGAAAAGAAGCAATCTCTTTTAGACCAGATTTAGATCATCAGCAGAATTACGAGCAACAATACTAATCCTATGATAGCTACGAGAGCACGGTTGGAAATTGGGAGTTCCGGACCACCAGTACCACCGGTAAGTTCGTCTGGGAGTGGTCCACGATAGAATTCGTTATTACGTGAGTAATTATGAACACTCTCCGCACAATCATAACAGAGAACGTGACCAGTAACTGCTGGTGGGCTTCTGTCTGATTGATTCCCAGCAAATTCCACTTCTACATCCCAATTGCCCTTACGCTCCTCTGAAATTGATACTTCCCCACCACCAACCAACACCGCTAATCCTGGTTTTACTAACTCATCTTCTGGAATGTTACTACCTAATCCAACCTCAGATCCACAGAAACGACACTCTTCAACACCGTAGTTAATCGACTCTGTGACAGCAGTTTCACGAGTCATTGGTCTGTATCAATACTGTAGACTGAGGATGCGCAGGCTGGACAGAGATATGATTCTTCAACATTGGACCGGCTTTCGAGGCCAAATATCTTCACGATGGTCTTTGGGATACGATGATTCTTTCCTGAGACCATCGGGCTTGTTGTGTCAACCGTCATATTTTCGCCTCCTGTGATAACAATGGGTACGCCTTCTGGGAGGCCATCTATATTTTCCATATCATTGTCAATGAAAACCTCATCATCACAGTTCGAACAGGTTGCTGACTCATATTCGACTGACTTTGAGATATGTGTCTCTCGGGTCGACATATGATTCAGATTGAGTCTTGTAGTATATGATATTTGTGCTACACCATACCAGGATCAGTTAGAGGATATACTCATATTTCACCACCTGGTTCCTAACGATCACACCATTTATATCAACCTACTAATTTCAAATAAATATGAGTACCCAGCAGTTAGACACCGTCGTCCGCGTTACTGTCCGAGACACAGAAAGCAAGCATGACACTGGGTGGAACGACGAATACACCTTGATTGACCGGCCAAACCGCTCAGTGGTTGTATTCCGGTCATTCGAGAAACCGAATACCGGTCCCAACACAACGATGTTCCGTAATGAGAACGTCCCGACCGGAAACATCCCTGGTCGAATCGCTGATGTCTTCGACATATACGTTGATGGTAACGCGCTCGGTTTACCTACCACTGGCAATCTGACACAGGATTTCCAACGTGAGGACGCCACTATCACCGTCGAGAGGAGCGGTACTACCTACAGTTTTGATATCTTCAACCGGAACTATGCCGAGATAAATATCAATGGCACCCGCGACACCACCTCCAACGTCCCCCCAGCCGTGGAAAATGTGGTCGATGCTCACCTTCCCAATAACATCCAGTACCTCTGAATAGGACTGCTATTCCAATTGTTTTCTGAGTATTCCAACAAAACCAGATTGATAAGATCCAACTGCTGTCGTTCGCTGTACTCATTTCCGATAGCAGGCAGTTATTAGTGCCTGTGGGCACTACTTTTTGGTGAACCCCGCCACGTATGGCGGTTTGGGACAAAAGTAGCCGGTGACTTGGTGAATTGCTGAGGGGGTGGAAGGGTATAGCCTCCCCGTCATGCGGTTTGCTACTTCACGCGAACGAAGAGAGCGTATGGGTTGGGGCGGATTCGAACCGCCGACCTGCTCCGTGTGAAGGAGCCGTCATAACCTGGCTAGACCACCAACCCGCTCGTGTCGAGGTATCCGACCTCCGGACTTAAGAGTTACCTTCCGACGAATAGTTCATGCCGCACCCGCCCGGATCGCCCCCGTGACCCACGAACTCCGCTTCCTCGAACGCCTCCGTCAGGAGGTCGCGAGCCTCCTCCACGCGCCGCTGTCGCTCGTCGGCCTCTACGCCGAGCGCGAGACGCCCCGCGAGCAGTACGCGTTCACGCTTCACGAACCGTACCCGATCGTCGAGGCGCAGCTCCACCGGCTCGGATTCGTCCGCAACCTCGTCTCCTCGCTCAAGTACCGCGACTACGAGACGCCGCCGGAGACGACCGTCGCGAGCTGGGTCCGGTACCCCGAGGGCGCGCTCGCGAGCGACTACCAGCTCCACCTCGCGCTGTACTCCGGAACGGACCGCTCGACGACCGACGTGTACGCGCACTGGGAGCCGTCGTGGATCCGCCACCCGATCCGGCACTACCGCGCGACCGACGTCGACGCGCAGAAGGGCATCGAACGGGCGCGGTCGCTGTTCGAGGAAGCCGGCATCGAGTACGCGGTACTCCCCGCCGAGAAGCGAATCGGCGGCGACGAAGCCGCCGCACCGGGACCGCCGGTCCGATAAGGCGTTCGCGGCGTGACTACTCCGCAGCGGTGTCCTTGCCGCGGTACTCGGCGACGCGCTCCCGGGCGGACGCGACCGCCTCGCGCGCCTCGCCCTCTGCGCGCTCCTCCAGTTCCTTCAGGTCAGCCTGGAGCCTGTCCAGCCGCGAGGGCTCGGGCTCCTCGTCTTCGCGCCCGACGAGCTCCTTCACGCGGGCCTCGACGGGTTCTAGCTCCTCTTTTACGCCCGCCTTGGCGTGTTCCGCCGCTCGACCGAGGTAGTACCGCGCGTCTTCGAAGTGTTTGCTCATATCTGTCCTTTGGACGAGGGCAGATATAATCTTTGTGGCGGCTCGTCGGGGACAGTATTCGACCCCCCGACCTCACTCCCGCGCGCCCGGCGGCAGCGGGTCGGCGTGGTCCGCGATCGCCTCGGCGACGCGGTGCGGGTGTTCGTGAACGACCCAGTGGGTCGCGTCGTCGATCGCGAGCAGCCGACCGTCGACGCAGCGGTCGACGCTCTCGTTGGCCAGCCGGCGCGCGAGGAACCGGTCTTTGCCGCCCCAGATCACGAGCGTCGGGACCGAGACCTCCGTCGTCGGCGGTTCGGGACGGTCGCGGACGATCGCGCGGTACCAGTTCACCATCGCCTCGAACGCGCCGTCGCGGTCCCACGCCCGGCGGTACCGTCGCAGGTCCTCGTCGGTGAAGGTTCCGGGCGCGCTCGTGTCCCGCAGCGCGTTCGTCGCGAGCCGCCAGTTCCCGGCGCTCGCGACCGCTTCGGGGAGCTTGGGAAGCTGGAACGCGAGCATGTACCAGCTCTTGAGCCGCTGGTCCCACGAGGTGCGCAGCGCGCGCTCGAAGACGGTCGGGTGCGGGACGTTGACCGCGACCAGTTCCGAGACGCGGTCCTCGTGGGCGAGCGCGAGCCACCACGCCACCGCGGCGCCCCAGTCGTGGCCGGCGACGGCGGCCGTTTCGCGGTCGTAGGCGTCGATCAGCCCGACCACGTCGAGCGCGAGCTCGTCGATCCGGTAGTCGCGCACCGCCGACGGCTTCGCGGAGAGATTGTAGCCCCGCTGGTCGGGGACGACGACGCGGTAGCCCGCGTTCGCGAGCGGCGCGATCGCCTCGTGCCAGCCGTACCAGAACTCCGGGAAGCCGTGGAGCAGGACCAGGAGCTTCCCGTCCTCGGGGCCGGCCTCGACGACGTGGAGCGGCACCCCGTTCGTCGCTATCACGCGGGACCGCCCCGGAACCGACTCCGGGATCTCGTCGTCGGGGACCGGCCCCGGCAGCGTCGCCTCGTCGACCTGCCGGCCGGTGGGTGCGTTCTCCATACGGATCCCGTGCGTCGGCACCGACAAATAGGTACTCGCCCGGGATGTGGGGGATCGAAATCCTCAAGCGGCTAGCACCCCCCGATTCTGGTATATCCGCGTATCCCGGCGTTCGCCCGCAGTGACCGCGTTCTCCGGGGGTTCGCACCGTACCCCATGACATCCGACTTGTCGACATCTTCAGCCGCGGACGCGGACGCGTCGAACGACGACGCGACCGTCTCGAACGTCGTTCTCGTCACGGTGGACTCGCTGCGCGCGGACGCCGTCTCCCCGTACGACGACGAGCGGCGCTCGCCCGTCATCGACGGCCTCGCCAACGGCGGGACCGTGTTCGACCGCGCGTTCGCGACGGGCAACTGGACGCCCTTTTCGTTCCCGTCGATCCTCGCGTCGGAGCCCGTGTTCGCTCGGTCGGGCGACATCGGCGTCGACGAGTCGGTGACGCTCGCGGAGGTGCTCTCCGACGCCGGGATCGCGACCGGCGGGTTCAACGCCGCCAACGGCTTCCTCACCGACCACTGGGGGTACCCCGACGGGTTCGACGAGTTCGAGCCGTTCGTCACGAGCGTCGGCTCCAGCCGCTACAGCCGGTACCTCGCCGCCCACCCGACGGTCGAGGCGTGGATCCAGCTCGCGTCCTCCCCGATCCGCCGGCTCGGGTCGAGGCTCCGCGGCGAGAGCGACGACCGCCCGTTCCTCGACGCCTCGCGCATGTTCGACGTCGAGGACGCCGCGACCGGGTTCGTCGACGACACGGACGAGCCGTTCTTCCTGTGGGTCCACTACATGGACACCCACACCCCGTACGTCCCCGCGCCCCGGTACATCCGCGAGGTGTCGGACGGCATCGTCGGCACCCACCAGATGCTCCACGCGCACGCCCGGACGAGCCTCGGACTCGAAGTGGGCGAGCGGACCCTCCGCGAGCTCCGGACCCTGTATCAGGCGACGGTACGGCAGGTCGACGCCAGCATCGGCCGCCTGCTCGACAGTCTGGAGGACGCGGGCGTCGCCGACGACACCGCGGTGCTGCTCGCTGGCGACCACGGCGAGGAGTTCCAAGAGCACGGCCACCTCGCCCACTACCCGAAGCTGTACGACGAGCTGATCCACGTCCCGCTCGTGGCCGACGTCCCCGGGCTCGACGGCGGCCGCGTCGACGGCCACGTCGGGCTCGACGCCATTCCGCCCACGGTCGCCGACCTCCTCGGCGTCGACCCCGCCCCCGAGTGGCACGGCGAGTCGCTCGTGCCGGCGCTGGGCGGCGACGGCGCTCCGTCCGCGACTAGCGACGGTGGCGACGTCCGATCGGAAACCAGCGACGAGGCCGATGCCGACGGTCCGGACGTCCCCGACGATCCCGTCGTCTCGGTGACCGTCCGCGGCGAGGAGGTGACCCAGCAGCCGATCCCCCGGTCGCTGTCCGACGGCGACCTGTTCGTCAGCGCGCGGGACGACGACTGGACGTTCATCGAGAACGTCGACGCCGGCGAGCGGGAGCTGTACCACCGCCCCGCGGACCCGACCCAACGGGAGAACCTCGCGGTCGACCCCGACGAGGAGGCGCAGGCGGTGATCGACCGGCTCGCGCCGGTCGTCGACGCCCACGCGGAGCTGCTCCGCGAGCGCGGCGCCGCGGCCGAAGCGGCCGCGGCCGAGCGCGGCGAGGAGGAGGTCGACGAAGACCTCGAAGCTCGCCTCGAAGCGCTCGGGTATACGTAATGGTCCGCGCCCTGTTGCGCAACCTCGTGAGCGGACCGCTCGCGGTTCAAATGCGTCGGTTCGTGATCGTTGGCGCGTTCACCGCGGGGATACAGATGGGCTTGTTGTGGCTGTTCGACAACGTCGCCGGACTGAACTACCTCCTCGCCGCGACCATCGCAATCGAGATCACGATCGTCCTCTCGTACGTGCTCAACAACGCGTGGACGTTTCGGGCGAGTCAGAACACCGGTCTGTCCGAGTACCTCGGCGGACTGCTCAAGACGAACCTGGTTCGCGGGACCGCGTGGCCGATCCAGATCGGCGTGCTCTACGCGCTCGTCGAGTGGGGCGGGATGGGTGCGCTCGTCGCGAACGTGCCCGCGATCCTCGTCAGCGGGCTGTACCGTTTCGTCCTCGACTCGCAGTGGACGTGGAGCTGATCCGTTGCGCTCGTTTCGAGTCGCTCAGAACGGCAGCCGCGGCTCGACGCGCTCGACGAGGTCGCGGACCGCCTCCTGCTTGTAGTAGCCGACCGCGGACGCGGCCACGACGAGCGCGACGAGCGCCATCGCGGAGAGGAACCGCCCGCTCGCCAGTTCGCCGCCCGCGTACACCGTCAGCACGTACGCCGGGAGGCGGCCGACGGCGATGACGCCCATGAATGTGGGCAGCGACCACTTGGTGAGCCCGCTCAGGAAGCAGATGGCGTCGTCGGGGAGGCCGGGAATGATGACGAACGCGAACAGTCCGGGGACGCCGACGGTGTCCACGAACCCGTCGAACCGCTCGATCACGTCCTCGTGGATGACGTTCTCGACGAAGGAGCGACCGTACCGCTTCGACAGCGAGAAGGCCACCGCGCTGCCGATGAGCACGCCGGTGAGGCTGTACACCGTCCCCCATAGCGGGCCGAAGAGGAAGCCCGCGACGAGGGCGACGACCTGTCCCGGTATCGGGGCGACGACGACCTGGAGGGCCTGGATCCCGATGAACACGATGGGGGCGAAGATACCGAACTGGTCGAGCCACGTCCGGAGGGCCTCGGCGTCGGTGACAAAGCCCGCGTAGCGGCTCACGAGGACGTAGAACCCGACCGCGAGGACCGCGACGCCGACCGCGGCCGCGATCCCCCGCCGGCGGTCCGCCCGCGAGGAGAAGAGTTTCATTCGTGTCGTAGCGGGTGACAGAGGGCCTTGAACCTTACCAACGTCGGCATCGGATCGCGCTCGCTGCCCCGGGGGACGTCGGCGGGCTCCGATCCCGGCCGCGCCTCACGCCAGCGGCTCCGCGCTCCAGTACGCCATCCGCATCGGGATCCCCTCGCTGTCGCGGTAGTTGGCGTCCACCGGCAGGACTCGGAGTTCGTCTGCCGGGCGGGATGCGACGACTGCCAGCCCGAGCGCGTCGACCGCGTCGTCGACGGTCGGGTCCGCGGCGTCCGCGACGTCGGCCGGCGCCTCCGCGAGTTCTCGGCAGACCCGGCCTAACGCCTCCTCCGGGTCGTCGAAGTGGCCGTCAAGCGCGTCTAGCCGCTCGCCGACGCCCGGTGCCGTCGTCTTCGAGTGTTCTAGGGGTCGCCCGGCGAGACCGCGGAAGCACACCTCCGGGTGCGCCTCCAGCACCCGGTCGCGCGCCGCCTCGTCCTCGCGGAGGAACGCGTCGACCTCGCCGACCGCCGGCGCGATGTGGTACGACTGCCGGCTGAGCCCCTTGTCGAGATCTGCTCTGTTCCGCTCGTTGACCGTCTCGTAGTCCGCGCCTGCTACCGCCGCCCGGCACGCGGCCCGCGACGGGACGGGAAAGACGCTGCTCGGACGCTCGACGGCCGATCGCGCGGCCGAGTCGACCGCCTCGCGCTTCGCCAGCGTCTCCGGGTCGTCGGGGAGGCCGATCGGCACGTCGACCAGCATCCGGTCGACGCCGTCGTTCCACAGCGTTTCGAGGTCGGGTTCGAGGCGGGGCTCCGGTTCGTCGTCGAACACGACCGCGAGCCACGCGCCGCCCGCCCAGTCGACGCCCGCGACTGTTTCCGACTCCATTTCGTCTCAGTTCGCAGCGTAACGTAATAAATGGCCTCAGTTCGGGGTCGAAACGACAGGCGGACGATCTTACGAGACGGCCTCCCCGAGCCCAGGGTTCGAACGGCCTCGGCCGATCGCTCGATCGGGGTGGTTTTGGTCGATCGCTCGAATGGATTCCTTCGGCCGATCGCCGGCTCTCACCCACGCTTATATTTCTCGCCCTGAACGGGAGGCACATGCGCGATGACGCACCGCTCTCGGAGTGGGCGGAGACGGCCGTGAGCGATCAGGACGCGGTCGTCGAACACGTTCCGGAGGTGGTGGCGCTTCTCGACGACGACGACGCAACGGTTCGAAACGACGCGGTGACGGTCCTGAGCCGGGTGGCAAAGACGCGAGCGGACGCGGTTCTGGACGCCCTTCCGGCACTGATCGAACGGCTCGAAACCGACGATCAGAGCGTGATCAGACACAACAGCGCGCTTGCGCTCAGCCGGCTCGTAGAAGACCGCTCGGAGGAGTGTCGAGACGCGATCGAACCCCTCGTCAGCGGACTCACCGACGGCGACAGCGACGTCCGCGAGAAGTGCGGGACCGCCCTCGACAACTTCGGCCCCGACGCCGCAGACGACATTGGAGACGCAGCCGTGAGAGCGGTCGAAGACGCCGCCGCCGGGATTGACGCAGAGAATTCGACCGAGCGGAACGAAGCGACGCTGGCGCTCACCCGCCTCGCACTGAGGTACCCCGAGGAAGTCGCGACCCGCGGCGAATCGCTTTGTTCCCGGCTGGACGACGAGGACAACGTGGTTAGGTACCACGCCGCGCTGTGTCTGAACCGGATCGCCAACCAGCAACCGGACTTGGTGGTCGAGGCCGTCGAGCCGCTTGCGGACCGGCTCGACGATCCGGACCCGGACGTGCGCGAACTCGCGAGCGAAGCGCTGGCGTCCGTGTCCGAAGCCACTCCAGGGGCCGTGGCCGAAACGAGCGGAGTGCTCGCTGATGCGCTCGCCGACAGTAACGACGAGGTCCGTGCCCACGCAGTCGGCGCGTGTCGTGCGCTCGTGGCCGAGTACCCCGACGTGGTGCTGCCGGCGCAGTTCGAACTCGTCGACCTGCTCGCCGACGCTCGCGAGGAGACGCGGGCGGACGCAAAGAAGGCGCTCCACGGCTTGGCCGACGCGTACCCCGACGAGATCGGCGACGTGCTCGCGAGTACCTTCGACGAGGACGTCGACACGAGCAGCGTGGGCGCCGTCCACGGAGCGATAGAGGCGGTCGCCGAGGACGCCGAAGGAGCCAGCGCGACGGACTCGGAGCCGTCGGCAGGCGACGAGGTGGCCGACGAAGCGGGCGAGAAGCTCCGGGAGCTGGCGGCGGTGATGGAGACGGCCGGGGCGGAGACGCTGGCCACGTTCGACGACGACATGCTTCGGGAGTTCCTCACGTTGACGGACTCGATCGATCCCGACGCCGTCTCGGGCGTCGACGGCGACGACCTCGCGGAGATGCGCGAGACCGTTCAGACCGCGCTCGATATCGACGGGGGAGACGGCCGCGAGGCTTCCGGCCCGGCGACGGACGGCGAGGTCGGTGCGATCGAGACGGGCTGGGACGAAGACGCGCGTGTCGACCCCGCCGCTCGCCCGGACGACCGCTGTTCGTACGGACGCGACCTCGGAGAACACGCGCGGGAGCAGGACGACGACGTCTGGACCTGTCACCGGAGCCCGCGGGAAGGCGGCGAGTACTGTCTGTTCCACGCGCCGGTCGAAGATACCGACGACGAGGCCGTTCGGGACGAGTTCCTCGAAGCGATTCAACGGTCGGGGCGGGAATCCAACGAGTTCGTCGGCGCTCGATTCGGCGATCTGAACCTCTCGTTCGACATCGTAGACGGGCCAGACAACTACCCAATCGATCTCAGGTACGCCACCGTCGAGGGGTCGATCAACTGCCGGCGGGCGGAGTTCGGGCAACCGCTCTGGTTCGACGGGGGGAGGGTCGCCGGCGGGATGAACTGTAACGTGGTGACGTTCAAGACGTGGGCGTCGTTCGAAGGGACGACCATGGAACACGCGTGGTTCGGGAAGTCGGAGTTCCTCGACGGCGTCTCCTTCGACGACGCGACCATCCGCGAAGAGGCACTGTTCACCGGGGCGACGTTCACGGATCGCGGGGACTTCGAGGGAGCGCGGTTCGGCGCCCACGCGGAGTTCTCTCGGACGGTCTTCGACTCGGCGTCGTTCGAGCACGCACACGCCGCGGGGACGCTCGACCTCGGACACGTGGCCTGCGATCGCTCCCTCAGAATGGGAGGGATCGAGGCCGAAGACGACGTCAAAATCCGGGGCGGCCGGGTCAGGAATCTCAGACTGTCGGACGCCGACGTCGACGGTGACGTCTCCGCGTCGAAGCTGACCGTCGAGAAGACGATCCACGCCTCGGACGCGCGGGTCGGCGGAACGCTGTCGTTGTCGAGCGTTGAGGTCCGGCAAGACGTGCTCTGTCAGGACCTGACCGCGGGGGGCGTCGACTTCGACGCGGCCTCGGTCGCGAAGCGGTTCTCGTTCCAGCGGACGCGTGTCGCCGGAGACTGCGCGTTCAGTGGAGTCTCTTTCGGGGACGTGACGACGTTCCAGGGTGCCGAAATCGACGGCGATATGGACCTCTCGCTCGGGACGTTCGGAGAGTTGCTGACACTCCGGGAGGCTGAGATCGGCGGAGCGCTCAAGGCCAGTTCCGCGTCGGTCGGCGAACGGGCCGATTTCACTCGCCTCGATGTGGGCGGCGACTGCGACCTCTCCTCCGTCACGTTCGGCGGGGCGGTCACGTTCTTCGAAGGGACGATCGAGGGCGCGGTAGACATCTCGTCGAGTCGCTTCGGGGGACACCTGTCCCTCTCGATGACCGTCGAGGGAGAACTGGACGGCGACATCGCACGGTTCGAGGACGACGTCAGTATCGTCGACACGTCGGTCGGCGGTCCCGTGACGTTCGGCAACGCGACGTTCGGACGGGACGCGAACTTCCAGATGTGCGAACTGCGGGGCGCGTGTGCGTTCGACGATGCGGAGTTCTCCGAGGACGCGTCGTTCGCGCATACGGTCGTCGAGGGGCCGGCCTCCTTCGAGGCGATCACGGTCGACGGCGTGGCGAACTTCGACGGCGTGTACTTCGAGTCGGGGGCCGCGTTCTTCGGGTCGACGTTCGCCGATCTCACATGTCTGGGAACGCGGACCGGCGACGAGTCGGTCGTCGACATGCGGAACTGCGCGATCGCCGACGGGGCGATCGCGCTCCCGGACGACGGCGACATCGCCTACGACCTCGCGAACGCGGAGCTCGGCGCGGTCGAACTCTCCGATGGCCTCGGAGAGGCGAGCGACGTGGACCTCTTCGAGCACTTCCGGTTCGCGAACACCAGCTTCGACGGGTTCGACTTCGGGAACTACAAACAGGAACTCGCGGAGGCCAACTGGCAACTACACACCACGGTTGACGACGCGGAGTTCGTGAACCCCGGAAGACAGGACCTCATCGACGCGCTCGCCGTCGAAGACGAACTGGACGAGGCCGACGACGAGCTGGACGGGGAACTCTTCGACGAGGTCGATCACGTCGAGATGCTCCGAGAACAGACCGGACTGGACAGGGCAGTCATCGAAGAGATCGCCGACGCCGAAAATGCCTCGGAGATGCCGAGCAGCGAGACGCTGTACGAGATGACCGGCGACGAGGAGTTCCGCGAGACGACGACGGCCGCCGACCTCGAAAACACCTACCTGAAGGCCAAAAACGGCGCGGATCAGGTCGGCGACCGACACGTGGCCGCGCAGTTCTTCGTTCAGGAGATGAAGTACAGGCGGGCGAAAAACTACCAGTTCGTTCGAGACCCGGATCAGGACCTCGGTGTGCGGTTCGTCTCGGCGGGTAAGTGGCTCGGGAACTATCTGCTGCACCAGTCCTGCGGCTACGGAGAACGACTGTGGCGAGTCATCTACGCTTCGGTGGTCGTGGTCGTCGGATGGAGCTTCATGTACGCGACGCTCACGGAGGGGACGTCGGGAGACGCGGCGGGGCTGACCACCGAGGGACTCGACAGCCTCTCGCAGCTCGCGACGCCCGAGGGCATGGACATCATGGTGAAAAACCTCTACTTCAGCATCGTCACGTTCACCACTCTCGGGTACGGCGACATCCAGCCCGTCGGAACGCTGTCTCGGTTCCTCGCGGGCTTGGAGTCGTTCCTCGGCGCCCTTCTGGTCGCGCTCGTGGTGTTCGTCCTCGGTCGCCGCGTGTCGTGGTGACGCTCGAAGACACGGCACAAGGCCACGGATACCTATCAGTAAAGGGTGGAAAAAGTATATGCGGGAAGTGGGCCGGCACGACGGCGATTTAGGGCCGTGAGCAGCCATCTCGGGGGTTTCTATTCCTCGATTCATTCTATTGGGTGTTGAAATCAAGTTCATCGTTGAGGTCGAGCTTCTGGAGGTGTTCGCGACGGCTGTTCATCTGGTCGTGATAGCGAGACCACCGCTGGTTCTCGGTCGCCCAGTCGTAGTGATCGCGGATGGTCTGGACCGAGGCGTTGACGCGCTGCGCGACGACCTCGGGCGGAATCCCGGCGTTGAGCATCCACGTCACCGCACCCGTCCGAATCCGGTGCGGTGACCGGGACGACGGGCACTTGCTCGCGTGCTTGATTTCGGTGTAGTCGCAGCTGGTGCGCTCCTTTCCGTGCGGACAGTCCGAGTGGAGACAGGGGAGCGTCGCGACGTACGACCAAGTGCGGACCGTGTTCTCGGTCGGACGCCCGTACCGGCTCGCGAGGTAGGGCTGCCGATCGTGGTCGTCGTGAACGTCGTACCGCTTCCCGAGGAACTCCCGTAGGACGGTCGCGACCTCATTGGGGACCGCGACCGCGCGTTCCCCGTGTTGTTTGTTCTTGAGCGGGGTATCGGTCTCCGGGCGGTGATGGAACTCGACGTATCCCTCGTCGGGGTACACGTCGTGAACGTCGAGCGCGCGGAGACCTCCCTGCCGAGCGCCCGTATGCCAGGCGAGTTCGAGGAAGGTATGCTGCCGGGTTGCCCGGTGAACGTCCGAGTCCCGGTAGTAGTTCAGTAGCGAGAGCGCTGCCTCGGTCGACAGACTCTCCGAGTTCGCGCGGTCGGACGGGTCGAGGTCGGGAACCCGCACCGAGTCGGAGAGATCGTCGACGGCACCGATCTGTTCCAGGTACTCGGTGAACTTCTGGAGCGTCCACATCTCGCCTTCGAGGGTCGCCGGAGCGACCGCGCCGCTGCGCAGCTCGTAATACTCGTCGAGGTCGTACCCGCGGAGGTCGCCGACGCGCTCGACGCCGATCCCCTGACACCACTCGACGAAGAGCTTCAGTCGGTACTTCCACGATTTGACGCTGGCGTCCGTGGAGTCGGAGCGGCGGCGGCGGAGGTAGCGGGTGACTGCCTCACGAGGATGGAGGTCGCCGGGATCGCGCGAGCGGTCCCGGCTCACAGGTGACCCTCTGGTGTGTCGAGCAGCTCGTGATCAGGATGCTCGTCGGCGAAGTGGTCGAGGTAGGCCGCCACGAGCCGCGCGTACCGGGTGAACCCGTCGTCGGGGAGGGGATCGATGGAGGCTCCGCACTCGGAACACCTCGATAGGTTCTTTTCCATGTCTGAGAAGTGATTCAGACCGAGACAAAATATAGTTTGTCCTCGTAGCGAACGTTTCTCATCTTCGCTTATATAAAACTGCGGACGAGATAGCGCGTATGAGAAAGTCGGGAAAATGGATGGTTCTCCTCGACGAGCGAATACTGGAGTTATTCGCCGAGTCAGAGGACGAGTTCATGTCGCCGAGCGAGATCGCGGAGCATCCACGAGTTCCGTACAGCTCGCAGTACGTCGGGCAGCGGTGTCGAAAACTCGCGAAACACGGACTACTACTCTCAGTTGGGAACGGGATCTACAAAGTGACCGACGAGGGGCTATCGTATCTACAGGGAGAGTACAACGCAGCAGAGAATGGAAATGCGGAGGTATCGAGTGGTGGAGACGCAGGTGAGAGCTTAGACGAGGCTTAAGTCATGAAAGTACGGCGGATGGGCCGGTGGATGTATCCTGTTGATGAACGAATTCTTGAGCATTTATCTGAAGAATCCTGGGCATCACCTTCTACAATGGCAGCTGAGCCAGAGTTTCAACAACTCGGTACTGACGCAGAATATATTGACCAGCGATGTGGATGTCTAGTTGAGAGAGAACTAATAGTGCCGCTCATTCCGGACAGCAAAATGTATGAGGTAACTCGATGGGGACTGGCTTATCTACGGGGTGATCTTGACGCAGGTCATCTCAAGAAGTGGTCAATTAAATAATATTAGCCTGTAACAGTAAACGGTAGAAGAGATGGTTGCTGAACTAACCAGAGACATTCGGGATGAAATAGATGAACTTCAGGAAGAAGGTAAGGAGATATTATCGATTACACTTGACACAGTATCCTCATACGAGCGGAACGGTAACAAATGGAGTCCGACTGAGGAGGGAATTGAAAAAAGCAACAAGGTGTTAACTAGATATGAGGTCTGGTACAACCGTGCCTCCCCACTGGTATCTGAATATCTACCGGATAGGCATAGTGAATTTCAAGCCCGATACGAAAACGTAAGAAAATCTGTAGAGATGAATATTGAATTTATTAATTCGAATGAAATTTCTAACACAAGCGACCTATTATCGAAAGCTATGCGTTCACTCCAGTTTCAGATAGATCTTGTCGGATCAATTCCACCGAGAGTGGATGTTGAGGTCCTGAAAGCTAGAAAAGCAATCTCAAGAGGAATTATCTCCGAAGAAATGGAAACTGCGCGGAGATTACTGGAAAACGAGGATATCAGGGCTGCCGGCGTAGTCTGTGGTGTTGCTATTGAACGACAGTTAATTACAATGTGTGAAACCGCTGATCAAGATGTTGAATACGATCATATGGATGGCATTTCATCACTGGCTGATTCGTTAAAAAATTCAGGAGTTATTGATGACGATGATAAAAGATTGTTGGATTATCTGGGTGGAATTAGAAATAAATGCTCCCATGCGACAGATAATGATCCAGACTTGAGTGAAGTTGAACGAATGGTTAACCAGTCGAACGATTTCCTGTTTAATATCTGAATATCTCTGCGCGACCCCCCACAAGGAGGGGTCGCGCTCCGCCCACTGAAAGGGGTGGGTGGGTCGGTGGGTGGATCACCGTGGAGTCAGGTTGCTGGTCCGCGTTCGCGCAGCTCGGCGAGGAGATCGGGCCAGTCGAGGTCTTTGCTGAACAGGTCGGGTTCGAGGTCCCACTTCCACGGAGCAGCGTCGTTCGGGTCCGGCTCCGCGCTCGCGGGTTCGAGGTTTTCGACCGTCCCACCGAACAGCTGGTTCGTCGGCTTGTCGGCGTCAGCCGGCCAGTCGGCGAAGAAATCCACCTCCTTCTTGGAGTGTTTGAAGTACGCCGTCGTGAACAGCCGCTTTAGCTCAGGGTGGCAGTCCTTGCCCGTGTGGAACACCGTGCCGAACACGTCGACGTTGACCTTTGCCATGCGCTTCGCGAGCGGGGAGAACTGCGCCGCGACCTCGTAGGAGTTCGTCCGCGCGTCGAAGTGCGTCGACCCCTCGTCGATAAAGACGAACTTCGGTCGGTCGCGGTGTTCGATACACGTCACAGCGAGGTCGTGCGCGCTGGTGACGACGATGTCCGTTCGGTCCCAGGTGCGCGAGTTCGAGATCACGAGGAGATCGTCGATGGTCGCGGACCGCAGCTCGGCGAGCAGCGCCATCAGGTTCGTCTTCCCCGTGTTCGGGTTGCCAGCGCCACCGATGAACGCGGTCGCGTCGTTGTTCGTCATCATGTCGTCGAGCCGCAGCGGGAGCCGGAGCGCAGAGGCGTCGAGGTCCTGCTCGGTCACGCCGACCAGATGCGAGAGCAGCAGCGAGTTCCCCGAGCGAATCGCTTCCGACGCCTGTCGGGACTGTTGAGTCCGATCGACGAGCGACAGCAGCTCGGATTGACCGGTCACGTCTGGTTCGATATCGTCGAGGAACACCGAGGCGGGAACGTCTTCGGGGTTGAGGGCACCCGCACCGGACGCGAAGTCGCGATCCGTGTCGATGTTGCCCTGGAGCTGTTCGGCGAGCTTCGCAGCCGTGAGCATCCCCTCATCGGAGTCACCCATCGATCGACACCTCAGTTTTCTCGGCGTGACCGTTCCGCTCGGTCGCAGGTTCCGGTTCGGAGAAGTCGAACCCGGATTTGTGGTCGAGGTCGTCTAGATCAGCGTCGTCGACGAGGTCGGCGAGGTCTTGATTGTCCGAGTCGGCCAGTCCGAACTCTTCGAGTTCCTGGTCGATGGCGCGCTCGATACCCGAACCGGAGTCGGGCAGCGAGCCGTCTTCGAACAGCTCGACCACGCGCTCGACCGTGTTCCGGGTCGCGCGGCGGACGACCACGAACGCGGACGTTTCGAGGATGAACCCGCGCTGGGCGTCCTCTTGGAGCTGGCCGCGACACTCGTGGACTGCGCGGAGCGCGCGGGTCAGCTCGCGATCGTCGAGCGTGCCGCGCCAGGTGCCGACGACAGTCATGTCTTCGAGGTCGACCTGTTTCCCGACGTAGAGGTTCGGAGACAGCTGCGTGAGTTCGTAGGTGGAGTTGATGAACTCTTCTCCGTCGAGTACGTCCATCTCGCGAAACTCGTCAGGCGGGAGTCGGTAGATTCCGCCGTCAAGAACGCGGGCGTCAAGGTCGATCAACCAGACGAAGGAGGGATTGTAGAGCCAGCCGACGACCTTCGAGCCGGTCATCCAGCCGAGCGGCGTCACGAGCAGCGCGGTGAGACCGGCGATGTACCAGAAGCGGGGAATCGACACGTCGAACCCGGCGACTATCGCGACGATCGCGACGACGATGGACAGCACGACGAGCTGGGGAGCGCGGGCACGGAGCCAGTCGATCAGGTCGAGGTACGCGGGCTGTTCGTCCTTGGTGGCGGGATTGGTGGCGTTCATGCTACCCTCTCTGCCTCTTCCGATTTGCCGTACACGCGCCGGGCGACGAGGTACAGGGTCGTCAGCGCGACACCGAGCGCGCCGCCGACCCCGGCGGCTTGCGTGTCGCTCGCGGTGAACGGCCCGGCGACGATCGTCGACGAGGTTTCGAGCGGGACGCCGTAGAGCGTGGTCCCGTCGTCGATCGTGACGCCAGCAGCACCGTTCGAGGGTTCGACCGCGAAGCGGATCGTCGTGCGGCCGTCGACGACGAACGATCGGCGGTTGAGTTCGCGCGGTTCGGTCAGGGCGACGGCTTCGGTGACCGTGATGCGTTCGCGACGGTCGGCGTCGAGGACGATCACCGCGGCGGTGCCGTCGTAGTCGGCCGAGCAGAGCGAGATATACTCGGTGACGTACTCGCCACAGGAGTCAGTCGAGTTCTCAGCCGTCGCGTTCGGAGCGTCCTGCGCGGCGACAGCGCCGGATAGAGAGGCGACTATCACCACAGCGACGAGGAAAAATCGGGGAAACATGGATTAGTCCGAGAGCGCGAGGAAGCCGACGATCGCGGCGATCGCGACGCCGACGATTTCTCCGGGCAGCCCGAACATGTCGAGCTGGCCGAGGTCGATGCCGCCGCCGTTGTTCTGGCTGGCCTCGTATTTCTCGATCAGCTCTTGATTCTGCTGTTCGAGGGAGTTCCATTCCTCCTGCGTGATGTAGTTCGAGTCGTCCTGTGGTTCGGACTTCTCGAACGACGCAGACTGCGCTTCCTCGCCAGTCTCGGTGTTCTCGAACTTGTCGACGGTGAACGTCGCGTCGAGGTTCAGCGTCTCCATGTTCGTTTCCGTGGTGTTGGCGCGGTAGCGAGCATCGGTGACCGAGGTGATGGTGGTTTCGAGGTCATCGGCAGCGTCGTAGTACCACGTCCCGCTGCCGGTCGCGGTCCAGTCGGTCGCGTTGACGGCGACAGTCTCGTTCGCAGCGGTCGTCACCTCGACAGCGGTCCCCTCGTAGGGTTCCGACGTGAGCGTGATGTTCCCGCCGTCGACGCCGGACTCGTACGCGGACCAGTCGCCTTCGAGCAGCGAGGTGTCTGTGGTGAAGTACACGTCGCCGCTGAAGGTCGTCGGGTCGTACGTCTCGCCAGCTTCGATCGGGCCGTCGGACTCGTCGGTAAGTCCGAACGTCCCGCGAAGCGTCGCACCGGAGTCGCTGAAAGTGATGGTTGCCTGCCGCTCAACGTCGACGGAGATGTTCAGCGCGGCGAGGTCAGCGATCGCTTGCGCAGACCCTTCCTCGTCGGACATCATCGCTGCGCGTTCGCGGGGCGTGACGAGTTCGGAGACCTCGATCGAGCCGGACTGAACGTCGCCGTAGACGTTCGTCACCCACGTCGAGATACCGTTGCGGACCTCGGTGAATACGGTATCCATCTCGTCGTACAGAGGCTTCCACTCGGCGGCGTTGAGGTAAATGAAGTCACCATCAACTTGGCTCAGAGACAAGTGGACGGCCTTCTTTCCCTCAGAGATTTGATTTGGGACGTGTTCCGTAGCGGTGAACGGCGACAGCGTGGCCTCCCAGTCGTCGTACCAGTGGATGTAAATCTCCTTGACAGGGAGGTCCGTCCCATCTGGCAGGGTGTTGCTCACATCGGAGACAGAGAGATCCTGCGACCGCATCTCCATGCTGATGTCGTAGCTGTTGAGCAGGTTGCCTTCTCCCATGTCAGGGTGATCAACCGCCGACTGAAGCAGCGCCTGAAGCTCGTTGACCGACTCATTCCACGACTTGAGGAAGTTCCCTTTCACCGTGGACTCGTAGGAGTCGATCGCCGCGTTGGCCGCGGACAGGACCTCGGACTCAGAGACCCCAGCGTTTAGCTGCTCGATGGCAGCCACCTTCGCGTCGGTGTACGCGGTGTTCTTAACGCCGTCGAGGATGTTCTGGTTATCGACGATCGTACTCTGATTGTTCGAGCGCCGGGTTTTGACCGCTTGATAGATTTGCTGTTCGAGAGCGTCAGCGGTCAGGCCCTCGGGTGGCGGGTCGGACCCGACCACTTCGAACTCGCGGAGCGCCCAGCCGAGGGCGGCAGACGCGCCGATCGCGCCGACGCCAATCAGCGGGGCGATGGCTTCAGCCTCGCGGGTGAAACCGTGGTCGGAGCCGAGGGCGACAGCGCCGGCGGCAGACGCGCCGAGACCTTTCAGGAAGGTGCGGCGGCCCACACGAGAGCGAGACCGAGCAGGAGCGTCGCCAGCGCCCACGCGGTCCCCAGCAGCAGGGCCGTCCGAGGCGTTACAGCTAGTCGCGGTGTCATAGTTTGAACTCATAAGGTGAGGTTCGAGGGTGGATTACCGAACAGCGACGCCCCAGGCGACGACGGTCGCGAGGAACGCGACGATCGGGCCGAGGTTACTGTTCGTGTTGATGAGGTCGGCGAGCTGGGGAACGTACTGGTAGCCGGCGATGATGAGCGGACCGAGCGCGATCGCGACCTGTTCCCACTGCTCGTACGAGTCGAACTGCTTGGTCTCGCTGCTGGCGAAGGCGATCGCGTACGCAGCCAGCGAGATGAACGTTGCGTGCTGGGCGGTCAGCGTGTAGTCGAGCCACGTCAGCATCACCTCGCTGATGCCGCCGAACTGGTAGAGTCCGGCGAGTACGAACACGACCGACAGCAGCGCCGGGAGCGTGCGCAGGTGGGTGTAGTCCGACAGCGTGTCGCCCATCGAGCGCGAGTAGGACGACGCCATCAGTCACCACCCGGGAACCCGACCATCGTCGGGTGGTAGTCGTGCGTCGAGCCGTCGTCACGTTCCAGCGTCACCTCTTCGGTGTCCATCGCGACCCAGATCTGTTCGCCGACCTCGATGCGGTCGGCCGCAGCTGCGCGCTTCACCTCGTCCTTCGCGAAGTACCGCACGACTCCGCGACTCTCGTCTTTGATCTTGAGCCGGTACCACGGGCCGTAATCGCCTTCCCCTTCGGTCAGGTCGAGAACGAGTCCCTCCAGCACTTCACCGGCTTCGAGTTCCACGGTTGGAACGTCGCTGTCGGGGTCGTCACTCTCAAACCGTTCAAAACCGTCAGGCGGCGTCGGTCTTTCAGTCGACATCTCCAACTGTTAGTTGAGAGAAAAAGTATGAATAAGGATACCCTAGCCTAAGTGAAAGTAATAGTACTGAGAGGGTGTAGAGCTATAAATATAGTTCGAATTATATACCAGGGCCGCCACCTATTCGTTTAATTTCTCTTCTTATGTCTTTAATACCACTATTGATGTCTGAGAGGGCATCAGCAACGTCATCCCCACCCATGTGTCGCGCAAGGCCCTCATCGGTAAAGACAGGGTTATAGCTGCTGTCAATCTGAATTGTATTCCCAAGCATATCTTCACATGTTCCAGATATCCTTATCTCTGCGTACTTTCCTAGAGTTTCTTCGCTAATTAGATCGGGTCGGTAAAGCATATCTTCATCAGCAAGATCGTCAGAGTGGTCGTATTGTCCAAGGGATATTTCATCATCTGTAATTGATCCACCTGAGAGAGGAACAAATTCGTCTGGTGCGATTATAGGTAATTCAAAGCCTAATTCCGTAGTTTCATCGACAGTTGAATTTTCTCTTGGTACCGCTTTTACTGTTATGTTAATATCCTTAGCAGGGCCATTTCCTATGTTTTTAACAGCTATTCCATGTCCAGAGATGGTGACTGGACTCATATCAACCTTCAGAAACGGTCTTATATCCTGTTTTCTTGCGAGGCGCTGTTCTCTAACAGTCGTTCTCGTAGCTAATAGTGAGATCAGCGTGGCAGCTACGAGGCCTAATGAACCAATAGCAGATGCGAACTGAGCAGTGAAATTCCCAGTATAAACCTGATAGATTAGATATCCCACCACTAGAACAGCAGCCGTGACAGCGACTCTTTCTGTTATTTCGAGTGGATCAGACATATTGAATGGTTTAATCTTATTCCGAATAAAATCAGCGTTGACGTTCATCGCTAGGTTGCATACATGGTCGCGGTTCATCACGATCCCTCTCGGGATTGGCGATATGGTAGTCATTAACAATAAGAAGTCTGTCAACTACCTCTGGGTCGGTAATTCCAGAATTGATGAAGCTATTCGCGATTGTCCGGGGATCATGACTCCCGACACCAGACCGTCTGTTGCGGAAGATCTCTCCTTGTGCGAGGTCATTCCCGAGCCGGGTGTTCTCGATGATATTTGAGACAGGGAGTTCCAGCTGTACCATGTCGATACCGCCGCCGCCGGGCTGGTGTTCGTTGCCGTCGGCGTCGACGATCGCCTTCAGCTCGTAGCCGAACTGTGGTTCGTGTCGGCGTCGATCAACTGACTCGGACTGCGGCTGTTCGGTCCCGTTCAGTACCTCACCGACGAACGCCTTGTATGACGGGTCGATGTTCAGATGCGCCAGAAGCGATGGAAGCGATATGTCTCGGCCGTGAACGTCGAGGTAATCCAGAACGCGCTCGCGGATAAGCGCCTTTCGAGGTGACTCGCCGTAGGACCACGCACTATCCGCGCTCGGCCACCGTTCCGCGAGCGAGCGAGTCGGTTCAGTCGCTGGCGGCGAGGTCACCGCACCAGCTGCCCATCGGAGATCGTCGTCGAGCGCGGTATCCGGTTCGGGCGGCCCATCGAGGCGGTCCTGTTCGATAATCCACGGAGAGCCGCAGCACGAGCAGACCACGTCGGCACCGTGGCCGTCGTCCCATCGGACGCGCTCGCCGTGTGAGTCGACTTGTCCCGATTCCTCGTTTTCAGCGCGCTGTTCACACCGATCGGCACGGATGGCCTGATTCACGGTCTGAGACCGAGAGGTCCGACGACGAGCTGCCGACCAGTAGACGGCACCCCACGCGATGTACTCGATCGGCTTGTCGAGCAGGTCCTCAGTGTAGCCGCCCATGTACGCGGCGAGGTACGAACCGAGGTTCCCCACGTCCGCGTTCATCGAGATACAGCCGTCGTCTTCGTGGAGGTAGTCGTCGATCGCGTCGTAGTTGTGAGCCGACCATCCGGCGGGGTCGCAGACTTCGAGGTGCTTGTCGATCACCCGTTCGAACTCGGAAGCGACCGGACGGAGATCGTCGAAGCGACCGCCGTCGAAGTAGACGCCGACGTGAATATGAGTGTAACAAGCATTGAGTCCGGCGTCCCCGTCAGGGTTCGAAGCGGCTCCCATTCCGTGTGGTTCGGCTTGGAGCCAGTATCCCCACTGATCGGAGTCGAGGTCGAGGTGATACTCCATCACGTTGCGGAGGGTGTCGCGAACGCCGCCGTAGCTGAACGCGTCGTGAATCGCGTCCATCTGGTCAACCGGCGGCACGCGAGTCCCATCCGGCACCGAGGAAGCTGTTAGCGTGAGCATCGCGGTCACCGGGTCGTCCCACGCGGGGACCGCTTCGCCACCGGAAGGACGCTCGCCGCCGGACATCTGTCGCTGGAGCGCACGGGCTCGTGCGTACTGCTTCTTGCTGTACTCTTTCCCCCATGCGTCGACGAGCGGTACGTCGAACTCGTCGCCACTCTCCCGATCCTCGAAGCGCGCGAGCATCCCGTCATATTCGTGGTGTGCGCGGAGGAACGCGTGAACGGCGTCAAGCCACGTCCCAGCGGAACGCTCGCGAAGCCGATCGACAGCGAACGAATCTTCCAACGGGTGGTCGGGGTCGACGAACTCCTGTTCCCACTCGGCTTCCGTGACGATGCGGCGGAGTTTGCGCCCGTGCGTCTCGGAGAGCGGTTGATCGGCGAGATGCGGGTACTCAGTCGCGAACTCGGAGACGCGTTCGACGACGGGATCGGCGTCTTCCTCTAATCCGGTGAGAGATGCCGTTACAGAGTTAGTCTCCTTGGAAGGCCAAGACGCACTCCCTTCATCGGGCGCGCTCATCGCTCACCTCCCGGCACGGTCGCGGTCGAACGCGCCGCGACCGCACCGCCGCTCGTTTGGCGACCTTCGGTCGCCTGTGCGCGGTCGGCACCGTTCGGTCCGCGTACGGCGGACCTCACGGACCGCAAGGTTGCCGACCGCTTGGAGTGACTACCGAGGCTCGCGCGGTCGAGGCGGACGAGATCGTACCGGACCCGTGGGGAGGTGGACCGGCGCGCAGCTCGCCGGTTCACTTCCCGTCGGGGTTATCGAGGTCGTCGGGCCGCTCGGGACAGTCCAGGGCGTGGCCGTACTCGACACCGCTCGTCGAGTTCCGGGTACACCGCTGGGTACAGAAGCCGCACCAGAACTCGCCCGGACCGTCCGCGGACAGGCTCGTCCCGGTTGAGCCGTCGGACAGGCTCACGCGGACCACCCCGTAGAGCCGCTAATACCTGTCAGTAGAGGCTGGAAAAAGTATAAGGGGGTAGTGGGCCGGCACGAATTTGAATCGTGGTTACGGCCACCCGAAGGCCGAAGGATACCAAGCTACCCCACCGGCCCGCACTCGACAGAAGGCCGCTCGTTCTTTTAATCCTTCCGAAAGGGGGGCGATCAAGACGTACCGGACGGGCGAGGTGTCGATAGAATATCCAGTTCATCGACGCCAGACGCGGGTACCACGAAGCCCCAGTCGCGAGGACTCGATGCGCTCGTTGCGGTCCTCAGTCGCTCGTTTCACTCGCTCCCTGCGGTCCGTACGTCGCGCGTCTTCGTCCTCGCGACCGCCCCTTCGAGTCCCGCCCCGCACCGCAACCGCACCTCACGCCTCCCCAGCCTCGTCAGGCGCGTCCCGCGGGCTCCCTTCGGTCGCCCTCGTCGCGCCTGACTCCCTCGCGCGTGCTGACTCGCGCCCGTCGGGCGCTCGCAGGCACGCGCCACCGCTGGCGCGTCATCACTTATAAATCGTCGTCGCCATCTCCGTCGACTGTCCCCTCCATCTCGAAGTACCGTTCGCGGTGCTTCCGGCAGCCGGGGTTGAACGCGGCGCCGCACGCGGGGCAGGCGTCGTCGTCGGCCTCGAGGTAGGCGCGGCCGGTGAGCGTCGTGCGGCAGGCGCCGCACAGCACCGCCGGCTCGTCGAAGCGGTCTCGGGGCCACGGGACCGCCTCGTGGTCGGTCGCCGCGTCGTGGCAGGCGTCGCAGGGGTAGAACGCCTCACAGCAGCCGAACCGGAGCGCGACCACGTCGACCGGGTCGTCCCAGTGGGCGCAGCGCGTCTCGGGGTCGACGTCGATTCCGCGCAGGGGGACCTCGAATCGGGGGTCCGTGTCGGGTGCGGTCGTCGTCTCGCGGTCGGAGGGGTCGGTCGGCATCGCCGGAGGGTCAGTACTCGGCGTAGCTATCCGTGTCGAGCCAGTTGTGGACGACGGTGACGGTGTGGTCCGCGTGGAGCAGTTCGGGACCGACGCGCAGTCGTCGCTCGGCCCGGTCGGCGATCGCATCGGCCTCCGATTCGGCGAAGTCGTGGTGATCCGAGAGCACGAACACTGGGTTCTCGGGCGGCTCCGCGTCGACGAGCGGGTCGCCCTCCTCGTGGAGCTGGACGAGCGTCCCGTCGGGGCCGCGACCGTCCTCGCTGACGAGTCGGTCGAGCGTCGCGTCGAGGCCCATCCGACGGAGCTCGACCCCGGGCGAAACGTCCGCGGGCATGTGGCCGATCGCGTCGGCTTTCGCGTCGAGCGCGTCGCGGACCCGCGCGGCGACGTTGCGCTCGTCGGGGTGAAGGTGCCGGAGCGTGTCGGAGTCGAAGGTGACCGTGAACTCGTCGGCGACGACGAGGTGGACCCGGACCGACTCGCGGATGCCGTGCGAGAGGAAGACGCCCGCGCTCACGCACCGGCAAAGCAGGTCGAGCCGCCCGGCCCCGGGGACGTCCGACAGCGAGATCACGTCGGGGTCGGTGGGCACGTCGCGGCCGACGACGACGAACTGGCGCATATCCGGGGCTCGCCCCCGATCCTCATAAGGCGTGCGACCCTACCGCCGGCGTGAGCCTCACCGGACTCTGTCAGGTCTGCGAGGCGGCGACCGCGACCCGCACCTGCGACCGCTGCGGGCGCGCCGTCTGCGACGACCACTGGGACGAGGCGGCCCGCGCCTGTAGCGGCTGTGCCGCCGGCCGCGGGTAAGCGCGGGCGCCGAGGGGTGTGTGGGCCTACCGGTGCCGATTCAGCCGCTTTTTAAGCCGCTTCGCCGCGTCGCCCACGGCGCCGAAGTACGTCGCCTCGTCGCCGGGCCGGCTCGACTCCTCGCCGGCGAAGATGATCCCCCGCGAGGAGTTCACGAGGCCGACGTCGACCGGGAGGTCGGGGCGACCGGCGAGCCCGTGTTCGACCGCGGCCTCGGCGTCGCCGCCCTGCGCGCCGACGCCGGGCACGAGGAAGGGGATCTCGGGGACGATCTCGCGGACCGCCTCCAGCTCCTCGGGCGTCGTGGCGCCGACGACGAGCCCGACGTTGTCGTTCGCGTTCCACACGTCCGCGAGCGCCGCGACGCGCTCGTAGAGCGGTTCGCCCGAGGCGAGTTCGAGGTCCTGGAGGTCGGCACCGCCCGGGTTCGAGGTGCGACAGAGCGCGAACACGCCCTTGTCGGCGCGGTCGAGGAACGGCTGGAGCGCGTCGCGCCCGAGGTACGGGTTCACCGTGATCGCGTCGACCCAGTCGAGGACCTCGGCGTACCGCCGCGCCGTGTTTCCGATGTCGCCGCGCTTCGCGTCGAGCAGGACGGGGACGCCCTTCCCCTCGGCGTAGGCGGCGGTCTCGCGGAGCGCGCGCCAGCCGTCGGGGTCCTCGTAGAAGGCAGCGTTCGGCTTGTAGCAGGCGGCGTGCTCGTGGGTCGCGTCGATGATCCGTCGGTTGAACGCCCACCGGGGCAGGTCGGCGTCGCCCACGTGCTCGGGGAGTCGGCTCGGGTCGGGGTCGAGCCCGACCGAGACGACGCTGTCGGCCGCGTCGATCCGGTCCGCGAGCGTCTCGAAGAAGCCCATACGCGCCCTGCGGCGGCGGGCGCACTAACCGTTGTGTTCCGCGGTCGCCCGCGACCGCTCGACCGCCCCGCGAAGCGACCGGTCGAGCGAGAGATACCGGCCAAATTCGCCGGTGTATGCGCCGAGTGGGGTCGTCCGTAATAACAGGATACACCAGTCGGCCTCCCGTCTCTCGCCACACGCATGGCCGGTAGCACGGGCGGTGGCCTTCGGGAGTCGCTCTCCGGACCGATCCTGAAGTACTACGCCTACAAGGCGACGAAGGCGGTCGAGTTCTACCGGCCGATCATGTACCTCTTCTTTCTGGCGCAGGATCTCTCCTTCACGCAGATCGCCGTTCTGGAGGCGCTGTACAACCTGACGACGCTGTTCGGCGAGATCCCGACCGGCTACGTGGGCGACCGCGTCGGGCGTCGAAACAGCCTCCTCATCGGGACCGCGCTCATTTCCCTGACGCTCCTCGGTATCGGTCTGTCGAGTTCGTTCCTCCAGCTGGCCGTCCTCTACGTCTGCTGGTCGCTGGGGTACAACTTCCGCTCCGGAAGCGAGGACGCGTGGCTCTACGACACGCTCACCGACGACCTCTCCGAGGACGAGTTCGCCGGCGTTCGGGGTCGCGGCGAGTCGGCGGCGCTGGCCGTCGGCGCCGTCGCGGCGATCCTCGGCGGATACCTCGGTAGTATCGACCTCTCGTACCCGTGGTTCGTCGCGGCGGGCGTGACAGGCCTCGGCGTCGCGGTGCTGCTCACGCTCGACGAGCCCGAGGCGTACAAGCGCACCGACTCGGAGGACCTGAGCCTCCGCCGGACGGTCAGCATCGTGAGAGAGGTCCTCTCGCGCCGTCGGCTCCGGTCGCTGCTGTTGTACTACTACGTCCTGTACGCCGCGGTCACGTACCTCGTGTTCGTCTTTCTCCAGCCGATCTTCGAGACCGTCGTTCTCGACCTCGGCGTCTCGCAGTTGCGGGTCGAATCCCTGCTGGGCTGGTTCTACGCGGCGTACAGTCTCGTCGGCGCGGTGCTCACCTACTACACGGGAGCGATTCGGGAGCGCATCGGGCTGCGAGCGTGGTTCCTCGTCCTTCCGTTCGCCGTCGGCGGCGCGCTGATCGGGATGTACTTCGTCCCGGTGCTCGCGCTCCCGACGTTCCTCCTGATTCGGGGGGTGTCGGACGTCACGCGGTCGTTCGCCGGACAGTACGTCAACGACCGGGTGGAGAGCCTCGGTCGCGCGACCGTCCTGAGCGCGATGGCGATGGTCAGCGGGCTCGCCGTCGTGCCGTTCCAACTCGGCAGCGGCCTCCTCTCCGACGCCGTCTCCCCGACGTTCGCGCTGGGCGTCGGCGGCGCCGTCCTCGTCGTCGGGGCGGCGGCCATCCTCCTCTGGGAGGTCCCCGTCGGCGACGACGCGGTCGACGGTCCGAACGACGACCGGTCGTGATCGACGGCCGCGTCCGGAACGACGCCGACCTAGCAGGAGCAGTAGTACTCGCGGTCGACGAACTCGGTCTCGAACAGCTTCGCAGCCGGGCTCGGGTCCGAGGGACGGTAGACGCCGGTCGTCAGGTCGCCCTCGCGCTCGAAGGCGCCGGAGACGAGCCGGCGCCAGTCGGCGGCCGACAGCTGGTCCCAGAACGCGTCGTCGCCCGCGAGCAGCGAGAGGTAGTCGCGGAGGTACACCCACCGCGTCGGCTCGACGCCGTCGGACTCGTAGCTCGCGTCGGTGACCGCGGCGTAGGCGGCCATCGGGAGGTTCGCGCCCGCGGCGACCGGCATCGAGATCCACTTCCACGGCCGGGTGTTGACGTCGAGCAGCAGGAACTCGTCGCGCGCCTCGTCGTAGACGAACTCCGACTCGCTGATCCCGTGGTAGCCCGCGTCGTCGAGGACGGCGAGCGCGCGCTCCTCGATCGCGGGTTCGTCCGCGGTCTCGACGAGACAGGAGGTGCCGAAGTTGCGCGGGTACCGCACCGCGGCGTTGCCGACGACTGCGAGCGCGTCGTCGCGTCCGGACGGGGGGACGTAGGAGGCCAGCGAGTGGTCCCTTCCGGTCGCGATGTCGACGCGCTTCTGGGCCATCACCGCGATCCCCTCCTCGCTCGCGGCCGCGACGACGTCCGCGAACTCCTCGCGGTCCGCGACCTCGATCACGTTGGTACCGAACGCCTCCTCGAAGTCCCGCTTCAGCTCCGGTTTCACCACCAGCGGGAAGCCGAGCGCGTCGGCGGCCTCGTCGACCGTCGCGTCCGGCTCGCGCGTCGCCGCGGCCGCGGTCTCCGCCAACCGGTACGTCTCCGGGTAGGGGACGCCGAGCGCCTCGCAGGTCGCGTACAGCGCCGACTTGTTCAACACCGCGTCGAGCGTCTCGCTCCCGGCGAACGGGAGCCGGACGCCGTCGGGGTCGGCCTCGGCGTACGACAGCGCCCACTCGTCCATACAGCCGAACGCGACCGCCTCGGTTCCCGCGGCGTCGACGACCGCCTCCACGTCCTCGCGGAACCCGTCGAGGTCGTCGAGCGGGTACGTCACCGCCCCCGCGAAGTCGACCGCGTCCGAGGGCGGCGCGAGCCCGTCGTGGGTGACCGTTCCGGCGTCGGCGCCCGCGTCGCCTCCCGCTCGGTCGAGCGCGATCACGGGCACGCCGTGGGCGTCGAGCGCGCGAGCGACGCCGAGGCCGGTGATGTGCGCGTTGCTGACGAGCGCCGGCGGCCGGTCGAACTCGGCGTCCGCGAGCGCGTCGATCAGTCCCTCGGTGGACCGAAAGGTGTCTGCCATACCCTGCCTCGTCGGTCGACGCACAAAAGGGCCCGACGTACCGGCCCGGAGTGCCAGTATCGGTGACGGGGTCGGCGGAGTTCGCGGCGACGCCGGGACGGGACTCGCCCGGGCGACGCGAGCGGCTTTTCAGGGCGCGTCGCCTCCGATCGGTATGAGCGAAACAGAGGACGACGACGCCGAGCCCGTCGACGACGCCGAGCCCGTCGACGGCGCGGGAAACGGGTCCGCCCCGGCCGACGACCTCCCCGACCGGGTCCGGCGGGCGTTCGCTGACCACGGCTCCTTCGAGCGCGACGGCGACGGCTGGGTCTCGACGACGACCGCCTTCGACGGGCGCGTCCGCGCCGAGCGGGCGGACGAGGGGCGAATCAGATTCACGGTCACCGTCCGCGTGCCGACGCTTTCGGCGGTCACCGCCGACGAGGTCGCCGACGTGGTCGAGGACGGCTGGGCCGACACGTTCGAGCGCCGCGCGGTCGACGTGGGCGGCGTCACGCGGAAGGACAGGGAGTTCGACCCCGCCGTCGAGCGCGGGGGCGACGAGATAGCGGTGACCTACGAGTTCGCGGACATCAACGAGCGGCGCGGCGTCGACGACGCGGGCGCGCTGATCGACTTCGTCGAGGGGACGTACGTTCAGGGCGTCATCCCCGGCTACGAGTACACGCCCCCCGTCTCGGACCTGCTCTCGGCCGCGCGCCAGCAGGGCGGCGGCGGGCCGGTCTGAGGGACGGCCGGCCCGCCCGAGCGGCGGTCGGGTCCGGGAGAAGTCGGTCCGGGCTGCGGCCGATAGGGGGAAGTGTCGGCGGTCCGTACGGCGACCATGCTCGCGCTGTTCGGGTTCGGCAGCCTCCTCGCGCTGGTCGCGTTCCACACGTTCCTCGCCGGGGTCGCGACCCGGTTCTTCCGGATCCAGCTCTCGACGTCGTGGGGGTCGGTCGTGTACACGCTCGTGTTGACGCCCCTGCTGTTGCTCGTCTCGACGATCGTCTTCACGGGCGCGCTCGGCGTCGGGACCGGGATCGACGTCGGGAGCTCGACGATCCTGCTGGCGCTGCTCGTCGCGCTCCCGCTGGCGCTCGGCGTCGCAATTGATTACCTCTACGTCCCGTCGCCGGACGAGTACGAGCTGCCGGACACGCGCTGAGAGCTCTCGGACACGCGCTGAAAACTCCGGATACCCCCTGAAACCCTCGAACGAGACGGCGTCAGCGGTCGACCAAATCGGCGACTATCTCCTCGACCCGCGCGACCACGTCCTCGGGCGCGCGCGTCGCGTCGACGCGGTGGAACCGGCCGGGGTCGGCGTCTATCAGGCGCTCGTAGTTGTCGCGCACGGCCGCGAGGTAGCCGTCGCGCTCGAACTTGTCCGTGCGCCCGGCGCGTTCCGCCGCGGTCTTCGGGTCCAGATCGAGGTAGATCGTCGCGTCCGGCGGGCGCGAGAAGGCGGCGTGGATCCCGCGGACGTACTCCAGCGGGCGCTCGATCCCGGCGTCGGCGCGCGCGAGCGTCGCCCCCTGGTAGGCGAACCGCGAGTCCGAGTAGCGGTCGGAGATAACCAGGTCGCCGTCGGCGAGCGCCGGCCGCACCGTCTCCGAGAGGTGGTTCGCGTGGTCGGCGGTGTATAAGAACAGCTCCGCGAGCGGGTCGGCGTCCGGGTCACCCATCGAGCGCCCCACCGCCTCTCCGTACCAGCTGTCGGTGGGCTCGCGGGTGAACGTCGCGTCGGGGTACACGTCTTGGAGCGCCTCCCAGACCGTCGTCTTGCCGCTGCCGTCGAGCCCCTCCAGCGTGATCAGCATGGTCGCGTTCCGCCGCGGCGACGAATAAACGACCCGGGTCCGGTCTGGGCGGCCGGGCCCCGTGATCCGAGCGCGGCTCCGCCCGACGGCCCTTTTTAGTGACCCCTCCTCGAACGGCCGGTATGGTCGTCGACTCGTCAGCACCACGCGCGCCCGGAGGAGACGGATGGTAGCGGTCGCCGTCTCGCTCTCGCGGGTAGCGGCCGCCCTCGCGTTGGTCGCCCTGAACGGCTTCTTCGTCGCCTCCGAGTTCGCGTTCGTCAGGATCCGGGCCACCTCGGTCGAGCAGCTGGTCGAGGAGGGGAAGGCGGGCGCGGAGACGCTTCAGGAGGTGATGACCAACCTCGACGACTACCTCGCGGCGACGCAGCTCGGGATCACGCTCGCGTCGCTCGGGCTCGGGTGGATCGGCGAGCCCGCGGTCGCGGCGCTCATCGAGCCCGCCCTCGGTCCGGTCCTGCCGGACGGGCTGGTCCACCTCGTCGCGTTCGCGATCGGGTTCTCCGTCATCACCTTCCTCCACGTCGTCTTCGGCGAGCTGGCGCCGAAGACGATCGCCATCGCGCAGGCGGAGCGCATCTCGCTGCTCCTGGCGCCGCCGATGAAGCTCTCCTATCTGATCTTCTCGCCCGGCATCGCGGTGTTCAACGGCACCGCGAACGCGTTCACGAGCCTGATCGGCGTGCCGCCCGCCTCGGAGAGCGACGAGACGCTCGAAGAGCGGGAGATCCGGCGCGTGCTGGCGCGGGCAGGCGAGGCCGGCCACGTCGACGAGTCCGAGGTCGCGATGATCGAGGGCGTCTTCGAGCTCGACGATACCGCGGCCCGCGAGCTGATGGTCCCTCGCCCGGACGTGGTCTCGCTGCCCGCGGACGCGTCCCTTTCGGCGGTCCGCGAGACGGTCCTCGACGCGGGTCACACCCGGTACCCGGTCGTCGAGAACGACGACGCCGACCGCGTCGTCGGCTTCGTGGACGTGAAGGACGTGCTGCGCGCGACCGAGGCGGGCGACGACGGCGCGACCGCGAGCGACCTGGCGCGGGAGATCCTCGTCGTCCCGGAGACGACGAGCGCCGGCGACCTCCTCGTCCAGTTCCGCGACGAGCGCCGGCAGATGGCGGCGGTGATCGACGAGTGGGGCGCCTTCGAGGGGATCGCGACCGTCGAGGACGTCGCCGAGGCGCTCGTCGGCGACCTCCGCGACGAGTTCGATGTCGCCGACGGCCGCCACACCATCCGTCGGACCGGCGACCGGACCCACGAGGCCGACGGGTCGGTCGCGCTCGTCGACGTCAACGACGCGCTCGGCACCGACCTCAGCGGCGACGGCTACGAGACGCTCGGCGGGTTCGTCCTCGACCGCATCGGGCGCTCGCCGGAGGTCGGCGACGTCGCACAGACCGAGGCGTACGTCTTCGAGGTCACCGCGGTCGACGGCGCGCGCATCTCCACGGTGCGCGTCACGCGGCGCGACGGCCCGGACGAGTCGGGCGACGCCGGTGACGGATCGGACGCCGACGCGGAGTCGCCCGGCGACGCGGCGTAGCGGGACGAGCGCCTCCCTCCCGCCACCGGGACCGGACGGTCCCGCAGCGCGGCAACCACACGAGCGTTTTTCACCCGCGGGCGCGACCGGGGGCGTATGTACGACCGGATCTGCGTCCCCACCGACGGCAGCGACGCGGCCGCGGCGGCCTTCGAGCACACCCTGGCGATCGCCGCCGACCACGGCGCGACGGTCCACCTCCTCCACGTCGCGGACACGACCCGCGACAGCGTGACCCGAATCGGCGGCGACGTAGTCGACGTGCTGGAACAGGAGGGCGAGTCGATCGTCGATGAGGCGGCCGCCCGCGCCGCGGACCGCGGCGTGGAGGCGGAGACGGCCGTCCGGCAGGGGGGCGTCCCCGAGACGGTCGCCGCGTACGCCGAGGAGGTCGGCGCCGACCTCGTCTCGATGTCGACGCGGGGGCGGCAGGGGGTCGAACACCTCGTCGGCAGCACGACCGAGCGCGTCGTCCGGCAGTCGCCGGTGCCGGTGTTGGCGCTCCGTCCGGGCGACGAGGCCGTCCCGTACCCGTACGAGGACGTGTTGGTGCCGACCGACGGGAGCCCGGCCGCGACCGCCGCGCTCGACCGCGCGATCCCGATCGCCGAACGGGCGGGGGCGACGGTCCACGTCCTCTCGGTCGTCGACACCGGCGGGATCGGTATCGGCGACCACGTCGAGGTGGACGTGCTCTCGGAGTACGCCGACGACGCGGTCGCCGAGGGCGTCGAGCGCGTCGAGGACGCCGGGTTAGAGGCGGTCGGCGCCGTCGAGGTCGCCTCCTCGGCCGCGCGGGGGATCCGGGCGTACGTCGACGACCCCGGCGTCGACCTCGTCGCGATGGGGACCCACGGCCGGACCGGCGTGGGGCGGTACCTGCTGGGGAGCGTCGCCGAGCGCACCCTCCGGACGGTCCCCGTGCCGGTGTTAACGGTCCCGGTTCCCGAAGAGGAGTGATCCCGAGCGGCCGGAGACGACGCCGGTCAACGGTACGATGTCTGACGCCGCGGTAGGTTTACGGGCCTTCCACGCGAGATACCACGCATGAAAGTGTTGGTAGCCGGCGGGACCGGATTCATCGGGTCGTACCTCTGTCGCGCGCTCGCCGCCGACGGGCACGCGGTGACCGCGCTCTCCCGCTCGCCCGAGGGGACGCCGGACGGCGTGACGGGCGTCACCGGCGACGTGACCGACTACGACTCCATCGAGTCGGCCGTCGAGGGGCACGACGCGGTCGTGAACCTGGTCGCGCTCTCGCCGCTGTTCGAACCGGACGGCGGCAACCGGATGCACGACCGGATCCACCGCGGCGGGACCGAGAACCTCGTCCGCGCGGCCGAGGCGGGCGGCGTCGACGGCTTCGTCCAGCTGAGCGCGCTCGGCGCGGACCCTGACGGCGACACCGCCTACATCCGCGCGAAGGGCGAGGCGGAGGAGATCGTCCGCGACAGCGACCTCGACTGGACGATCTTTCGCCCCTCCGTCGTCTTCGGCGAGGGCGGCGAGTTCGTCTCGTTCACCAAGCGGCTGAAGGGGATGTTCGCGCCGGGCGTCCCGCTGTACCCGCTCCCCGGCGGCGGGAAGACGCGGTTCCAGCCGATCCACGTCGAGGACCTCGTGCCGATGATCGCCGCCGCAGTGACCGACGACGAGCACGCCGGCGAGACCTACGAGATAGGGGGGCCGGAGGTGCTCACGCTCCGGCAGGTGACGGACCTCGTCTACGAGGCGGAGGAGAAGGGCGTCACCATCGTCCCGCTGCCGATGCCGCTGGCGAAGATCGGCCTCTCCGTCCTCGGCGCGGTGCCCGGGTTCCCGATGGGCGCGGACCAGTACCGGTCGCTGAAGTTCGACAACACGACCGCCGACAACGACGTCGGGGCGTTCGGCGTCGACCCGACCGAACTGACCACGCTCGGCGAACACCTCGGGATCCGATGACTGAGGCTCGGATCGCCGGCGACGCGAACGTGTCAACAGTCCTAATCTCAACGCTGGTAACCGCAACCGAAGGCTTTTATAGGAGATCGCGTTCTGTTCAGTTCAAACGCGGAGGGAGCACACGATGAAACTCGCAATGATCGGATTCGGACAGGCGGGGGGCAAAGTCGTCGACAAGTTCTTGGAGTACGACAAGCGGACGGGCTCCGAGATCGTTCGGGCCGCGGCGGCCGTCAACACGGCGAAGGCGGACCTCATGGGGCTCGAACACATCGCCGAGGACCAGCGCGTCCTCATCGGCCAGTCGCGCGTGAAGGGTCACGGCGTCGGCGCGGACAACGAGCTGGGCGCGGAGATCGCCGAGGAGGACATCGACGAGGTCCAGGGCGCCATCGACTCGATCCCGGTCCACGAGGTCGACGCCTTCCTCGTCGTCGCCGGCCTCGGCGGCGGGACGGGCTCCGGCGGCGCGCCGGTGCTCGCGAAACACCTCAAGCGGATCTACACCGAGCCCGTCTACGGGCTGGGGATCCTGCCGGGCAGCGACGAGGGCGGCATCTACACCCTCAACGCGGCCCGCTCGTTCCAGACGTTCGTCCGCGAGGTGGACAACCTGATGGTGTTCGACAACGACGCCTGGCGGAAGACGGGCGAGTCCGTTCAGGGCGGCTACGAGGAGATCAACGAGGAGATCGTCCGGCGGTTCGGAATTTTATTCGGCGCCGGCGAGATCCAGCAGGGCCAGGAGGTCGCCGAGAGCGTCGTCGACTCCTCGGAGATCATCAACACGCTCTCCGGCGGCGGCGTCTCCACCGTCGGTTACGCGGAGGAGGAGGTCGAGGAGCGCTCCTCGGGCGGCCTGCTCTCGCGGCTGCGCGACGACGGGAACGACGAGGAGCTCGACAGCGCGCACACCACGAACCGGATCACCAGCCTCGTGCGCAAGGCGGCCTTGGGCCGGCTCACGCTCCCCTGCGAGATCGAGGGCGCGGAGCGCGCGCTGCTCGTGCTCGCGGGCCCGCCGGAGTACCTCAACCGGAAGGGGATCGAGCGCGGCCGCAAGTGGCTCGAAGAGCAGACCGGCTCGATGGAGGTCCGCGGCGGGGACTACCCGTACCGCGGCGCCGGCTTCGTCGCGACCGTCATCCTGCTCGCGGGCGTCACGAACGTCCCGCGGATCAAGGAGCTCCAGCAGGTCGCCATCGAGGCGCAGGACAACCTCGACGAGATCCGCGAGGAGAGCGACGAGAACCTCGACGAGCTCGTCAGCGACGACAGCGACGAGCTGGAATCCCTGTTCTAAGGGACCGCCGCTCCTTGCGATGGAGGTCATCGTCCCATTTTCGACCGACCGCCCGAAGTCGCGACTCTCGGACATCCTCTCCCCCGACGAGCGAAGCGAGTTCGCGCGGGCGATGCTCGACGACGTGCTGGACGCCGTCGCGGCGGCTGGCGGCGAGCCGCTGGTCCTCGCCACCGACGCGGTCGATGTCGATGCCCCCGTCACCGTCGACGACCGCCCGCTGACGGACGCGGTGAACGCGGCGCTGGACGCGCGGCTCAGAACGGAAGAACGCGATAGATCGCCCGAGCCGGTCGCCGTCGTGATGGCGGACCTCGCGCTCGCGACCCCGGCGGCGCTGCGACGACTCTTCGAGGCCGGCCGGGACGCCGACGTCGCGATGGCGCCGGGCCGCGGCGGCGGCACGAACGCGTTCGTCGCCTCGCACCCGGAGTTCCGGGTCGACTACCACGGCGCGTCCTACCTCGACCACCGCGAAATCGCGAGCGACGTCGGCGCGGCGTTCGTCGCGGTCGACTCCCACCGGCTCGGCGCCGACGTCGACGAGCCCGCCGACCTCGCGGAGGTGCTGATCCACGGCGAGGGTCGCTCGGCGGCGTGGCTCCGCGAGGCCGGGTTCGTCCTCGACGCGTCCGACGGTCGCGTGGCGGTCGTCCGGGAGTGAGGGAGTCGAAAACCGATCGGGGCCCTCGCCGCGACTCGACGTAACCGGATCCGGCCTCGCACGGGGATCCGCAACCGCGATTCTTTTTAAACGCCGACCGCGAGTGACGGCCGTGTTCGCCGGAGCCGACGAGTACGGCGTCGACGTCGCTATGGACGAGCGGGACGTCGAGCGGCTGCTCTCGGTCCGCCCGGACGATGTCGAGGCCGCCGACCGGCTCACCTTCGCGCGCAACGTCTTCATCCCGCTCACGACAGCGTGCCGGTACACCTGTACGTACTGCACCTACTACGACGTTCCCGGGGAGGCGTCGCTCCTGTCGCCCGAGGAGGTGCGCGAGCAGTGCCGCGTCGGCGCCGACGCGGGCTGTACGGAGGCGCTTTTCACCTTCGGCGACGACCCCGACGACCGGTACACCGAGGTCCACGAGACGCTCGCCGAGTGGGGGTTCGACTCGATCCACGAGTACCTCTCTCGGGCCTGCGAGATAGCTCTGGAGGAGGGGCTGCTCCCCCACTCGAACCCGGGCGACCTGACGGAGTCGCAGTTCGCCGCCCTCCGCGAGGTGAACGCCTCGATGGGCGTCATGCTCGAGACGACCGCCGACGTCGACGCGCACAGCGGGGGGCGGCGGAAGACGCCCGGCCAGCGGCTCAACACGATCCGCGCGGCCGGCCGGCAGGGCGTCCCGTTCACGACCGGCATCTTAGTCGGCATCGGCGAGGACTGGCGCGACCGCGCCGAGAGCCTGCTCGCGATCCGGGCGCTCCACGAGCGACACGGCCACGTCCAGGAGGTGATCGTCCAGAACGTCGTCCCCAACGAGCGGTCGGACTTCCCGAAGCCCGACCTCGCGACGATGCGCCGGGTCGTCGCGATGGCGCGCGCGGCGCTCCCGCCCGAGGTGTCGGTTCAGGTGCCGCCGAACCTCTCGCCGGCGGCCGATCTGGTCGACTGCGGCATCGACGACCTCGGCGGCGTCTCGCCGGTGACGGACGACTACATCAACCCCGCGTACGAGTGGCCGGACCTCCGCGAGCTCGAAGCCGTGGCCGACGTCGGCGGCGTCCCGCTGCGCGAGCGACTGCCGACGTACGCGCGGTACCTCCCGGACGACATCCGGCCCGCGGGCGTCGAGCCAGCCCCCGAGCCCGACGGTCGCGAGGCGTGGATCCCCCCCGCGGTCCGAGAGCGGATCGCCGCGGACGACGTCCACGGCCGTCGGCTCCGCGGGGTCGCCCGTGGCGACGGCCCGCTCGCGGTGCGGAGCGACTGACCGATCCGCCCCGCGAGCGGGAGCCTCTCGACCCGCCGCGTCCCGCACCGAACGTAAACAACCGCGCTGCCAGTAGCTTCTTTATATAGACTCGTGAATGGGTGGACGATGTACCCCTTACAGCTCGACGCGATCGCGAACGCCGTCGACGTGGCGGCGATCGCGACCACGGCGCTCCGATTCCTCGCCGGCTTCCTCGCGGTGTTGCTGCTCGGAAAGCTCGTCTTGGTCCCCGGGCTCCGGCGGATCGTCAGATCGCGCGGGTTCGACGAGGCGGTTCTGAGCCTCGGCACGAACGTCCTCAACGCCGTCGTCTGGGTGGCGGCGATCGCGATCGGCTTCGCCGTGGCCGGCTACGGGAGTTTCCTCTCGGCGTTCGCGGTGTTCGGCGGTGCCATCGCCCTCGCGGTCGGCTTCGCCGCGCAGGACCTCCTCGGAAACTTCGTCGCCGGCGTGTTCATCCTGAAGGACAAGCCGTTCGAGGTCGGCGACTGGATCGAGTGGGGCGGCAACTCCGGTCGCGTCGAGGAGATCGACCTGCGCGTCTCGCGCGTCCGGACGTTCGACAACGAGCTGGTGACGGTACCGAACGGGGACCTCGCGAACAGCGCGGTGACGAACCCCGTCGCCTACGACACGCTCCGGCAGAAGTTCGTCTTCGGGATCGGGTACGACGACGACATCGAGGAGGCGACGGACATCATCGTCGAGGAGGCCGAGGCCCACGAGGAGATCCTCGACGACCCGGGCGTCTCGGTCCGGCTCGTCGAGCTCGGCGACTCCGCCGTCGGGCTCCAGTCCCGCTGGTGGATCGCCGACCCCGACCGCGGCGACTTCGTCCGCGTGCGCTCCGAGTACGTCACCGCGGTGAAGGAGGCGTTCGACGACGCCGGCATCGACATGCCGTACGTCCACCGGCAGCTCACCGGCAGCGTGGAAGTGATCGAAGAGGTCGCCGCCGACGAGTAACTCTCACCCGACCCCTTCTTCCGCGTCGCCCGCGTCGGGCCGGTACTGCCGGCTGACCGCCTGCCACCGGTTCGAGCGGAACCGGTAGCCGTTCAGTCCGGCGGGCACGAGCTTCTCCGCCACCAGCGCCGCGTAGAGGCCGCCGACGCCGAGCGGCGTAACGAGGCCGGCGAACGCGACCGGGAGCGCGAACGCGTACAGCCCGATCATCGACGCGACGAAGGGCCACCGCGTGTCGCCCGCGCCGCGCAGCGACCCCGTGACCGAGCCGTCGATCCCGAGCGGTACCGCCGAGACCGCGGCGGTGACGACGAACGCCGCCGTCGCGCTCACCGCCGCCGGCTCGTCGACGAACACGCCCGCGATCGGCGTCGCGGCGGCGATCACCGCGGCCGACGCGGCCACGTAGACGACCGCCGACAAGGCGATCACGTCGCGGCCGTACGCGGTCGCGAGCGTCTCCTCGCCCGCGCCGAGCCGCTGGCCGACGAGCGTGCTCGCGGCGATGGAGAAGCCCCAGCTGAAGCTGCCGAGCAGGGCCCTGACGCGGCGGCCGACCTCTAAGGCGGCGACGGTCGCCTGGCCGAACGACGACGCGATCCACAGGAGCGGGAAGACGACGATCCCCTCCGCGACTCGACGGGCGATGAGGGGCGCGGACACCCGCAGCAGCTGGCGCGTCAGCCCGGCGTCGAACCACGGGCCGGAGCGCCCGACCGGGACGGGCGAGGCGCCGCGGCCGAAGTAGGACCGGCCGGTCATCCCCCACGCGAGGACCAGCCCGACGGCGGCGATGGAGACCGCGGTGCCGAGCCCGGCTCCGAACACGCCGAGGCCGGCGCCGAGGACGAGCCAGACCGTGAGCACGACGTTCAACAGCGCGCCGCCGGCGCGCGCGACCATCGGGGTGCGGGTGTCGCCGACGCCGGCGTACGTCCGGCTGGCGATCATGTTGAAGTACTCGAAGGCGAGCGCGGGCGCCGTGACGGCGAGGTAGGTCGTCCCCGCGGCCAGCGCCGCCCCGTCGCCGCCGACGAGAGCGATCAGCCGCTCCGCGCCGAGGACGTAGCCGGCGACGATGGGGACGACGAGCAGCGCGGCCACGATCAGCGACTGCTTCACGACGAGCCCGGCCCGCCCGCGCTCGTCGCCGCCGTAGTTCTGCGAGACGAGCGAGACGGTGCCGCCGGCGAGCCCGATGGAGACGAACTTCGCCAGCTGCCAGTACGCGAAGGCGTACCCCATGCCCGCGACCGCCGAGACGCCCACCGCGTAGCCGATCACAGCGAGGTCCACGGTGTTCTTCGACATGATCGCGAACCCCGTCACGATCCGAGGCCACGCCAGCCCCATCGTCTCGTCGAGCCGCGACCGGTCGATGACGCCGGCCCGGTCGAGCGCGCCCGCGAACGCCTCGCCGACGCGCGCGGCGCCGTACCGGAGCCGGGATAGCATTGGACCGCGATACGGACCGGGCGGGCTTGTGTCTGTCCGTCCGCATCACGGTCGCCGCGTCCGTCGGCGTTGCCTCAACGCCGATCGAGCAGCGACCGAGCCCGCTTGACGTAGCTGTTCGCGTCCCAGCTCCGAGCGTCGCCGATCGCGTCGAGGACCGCCGTCGCGTCGTCGACGGAGAGCGCGTCGGCCCGAACAAGAGCCGAGAGGAGCGTCGGCGTGGTGACGAGCCGCGTGTCGGCGAGCGACGCGTGAATTAAACCGAGCCGGTTGAACTCGTCACAGAGCAGCAGCGCGGCGTCGAGGTCGTTCGCGAGGGCGACGGCGGCGTTCTCCCCGTCGTCGAGCGGGAAGTCCGCGTCGAGGGCGACCGACCGCGTCGAAATCGCATCGGTTCGGTCGAGGACGGCGGCCGCGGCGCGGCCGTGCGCGTCGTCGTACGAGGCCGTCTCTCGAAGCTCTTCGACGACAACTGTCGGAACGACGACCTCGTACCGATTCACGCAGATCGAGAGGGGGTCGGGGTCGTCGCCGGCGCCGATCCCGAGGCGCACGAGACCGGACGTGTCCGCGACGAGCCGGGACATCTACGCGTCGGCGACCTCGTCGACGAACCCCTCGTCCAACTGTCGCTTCAGCACCCGGAGGTTCGCGGCCTCCTCGGCGCCGACGAGCGACTTGAGCTGCTCGAAGGAGATCTCGTCGTCGTAGTAGGCGGCCGCGATCTCCTGGGTGAGCGTGTCGTCGTGGGCCGCCTCTTGGAGGTACTCCCGTAGCGCCGTCACGAGAATGTCCGTCCGGTCTTCCCCGAGTACGTCCGCGAGCGCGTCGGTCCGGTCGATGAGTCGGTGCGGCGCCCGGAACTGGACCCGTTTCTTGTCGCTGCTCATTGTGTGTACAACGTGAGCCAACCCACTTAGCGCTTTTCGCGTGTGCGTTGCGAGCCGCTCGGCAGGCTCGACGGGTCGGTCCCGGCGGATCGGTCCCGGCGGATCGGTCCCGGAACACAACCGTTTTCACCGAACCACCGACGCGTACCACACATGAATATCAACGAGTGGCGGACGTACCTCGTCACGGCGGCCGGCCGCTCGGCGGGGCGGACGACGCCGGAGATCGTCGCGGCCGCGTTGGAGGGCGGCGTCGACGTCGTCCAGCTCCGCGACAAGGCGACGAGCGCGCGGGAGCGCTACGAGACGGGGCTCCGCGTCCGCGAGCAGACCGACGAGGCCGGGGTGCCACTGATCGTCAACGATCGAATCGACCTCGCGAGCGCGGTCGACGCCGACGGCGTCCACCTCGGCCAGTCCGACCTCCCGGTCGCGGTCGCCCGGGAACAGCTGGGCGAGTCGGCGGTCGTCGGCGTCTCGGCCTCGACGGTCGAGGGGGCCGAGGCGGCCGAGGCCGCGGGCGCCGACTACCTGGGCGTCGGCGCCGTCTACGGCACCGACTCGAAGGACGTCTCCGGGGACCGCGACGGGATCGGCGTCGAGCGGATCGCCGCGGTCGTCGACGCGGTCGAGATCCCCGTGGTCGGAATCGGGGGGATCGACGCCGACAACGCGGCGCCGGTGGTCGAGGCGGGCGCGGCCGGTGTGGCGGTCCTGTCGGCGATCACGGCCGCCGAGGATCCGGAGGCGGCGACCGCGACGATCCGGGAGGCGGTGACGGACTGAGGCGGACGCGGCCGGACCGACGCGCCCGGTCCGGTCACCACTCGCGTTCGAACTCGGGGTCGAACAGCCGCGCCGACATCGGCGCCGGGTCGCCCTCGGTGAGGTTGTACTCGGAGAAGTCCGTCACGCCCGCCTCGCGGAGCAACTCCTCGTCGTAGAAGCTCTCGCCCGTACACTCCGCCGGGTCGCGCGCGAGGATTTCGAGGACCGCGTCGGAGACGATTTCGGGGGTCCGCCAGTCGTCCTCGGTCCCGAGCCCGAAGTAGCGGGTCGCCCGGGTGTCGATAGTCGTCACCGGCCAGAAGGTGTTACAGCCCACGTCGTCGCCCGCCAGCTCCTCGGCGAGCGAGAGCGTGACGAACGACATGCCGAGCTTCGACCACGCGTACGGCGCCTTCCCCGGCGAGCGGTCGGTCGTGACCGGCGGCGCGTTCGTCAGCAGCCATGCCCCGTCGAGCCCCGCGAGGTGGTCGGCGAACGCGTGCGCGACGAGGTGGGTCCCGCGGACGTTCACGTCGGTGAGGAGGTCGAAGCGGTCGGCGGGCAGGTCCGCGACGTTCGCCAGCTGGATCGCGCTCGCGTTGTTGATCACGATGTCGACCTCGCCGAAGCGGTCGATCGACTCCTCGACGACCGCCTCGACGCGATCCTCGTCGCGGAGATTGAGTTCGAGCGCGAGCGCCTCGGGCCCGCGCTCGCGCACCTCTCGGGCCGTCTGTTCGATCGATCCCGCCAGCTCGGAGTCGTCGTCGTCCGTCGTTTTGCCCGTCGAGACGACGTTACAGCCGCGGTCGGCGAGCGCGAGCGCGATCCGCTTGCCGATGCCGCGAGTCGTTCCGGTGACAAAGGCCGTCGAGCCCGAGAGGTCGGGGTCCGCGAGTGGCATATCCTTCCTTCGACCGACCGCGGGATAATTCTCGGTGGTCGAGCGCGGAATCGACGAGATGGTATTTAAATACCGACAAGCGACGGCGACGATCATTTATAAACAACAACTGCGGTGGCGCGTGCCTGCGAGCGGCCGCCCTCGGCGGCCGCGAGGCAGCACGCACGAGGTCGCCGGCGCTACGCGCCGGCTGCCAGAGAATCTTCGATTCTCGCTGGAGTCGGCCGACCGGAGCGAAGCGGAGGGGGGCCGACGAGGCTGGGGAGGCGTGAGGTGCGGTTGCGGTGCTGTGCGGGGTGGGACTCACAGGGGCAGCCGGGAGGACGCCGTAGGCGACGTAAGCACCGCAGCGAAGGAGCGTCAGCGACTGAGCGAGGAGCGCAGCGAGCGTACGGCGTCCTCCCGGCTGGGGCTTTGGAGGTGTTCGTCACCGATCTGCGAACAGATATTTATAAACAAGCGACTGGGGCTTTGGAGGTGTTCGCCACCGATCTGCGAACAGATGTTTATAAACGAGCGACTGGGGCTTTGGAGGTGTTCGCCGCCGACCCGCCAGCAGCTATTTATAAACGAGCGGCTGCGCCCCTCGCGACCGTCGCCGCTAACCCGGCTACAATCCACTCTTATCGCGTCGCGGACTTCCACTCCCGGAGTCCCAACCGTTCGCCGTTCAGGTCCTCGGCGGGCGCCTCGGTGGCGGCCCAGACGAACAGCGGCGCGACGCTCTCGGGGTCGCGGGCGCGCTCCTTCCCGGTGAGGTCGGTGGCGACGAGCCCGGGGTCGACGACCCCGACCGTCGCGTCGAGATCGGCGGCGAAGCCGCGCGCGACCGCCTCGGCCGCGGCCTTCGAGACGGCGTACGCGCCCATGCCGGGCTTCGACTCGGCCGCGACCGCGCCCGACGGGACGATCACCCGGGCGTCGTCAGCCAAGTGAGGCACGGCCTCGGTGATCGTCGCGAACACGCCGCGCGCGTTCGTGCGCATCGTGTCGTCGTAGTCGGCGTACGAGAGCTCGGTCGTCGGGCTCTCGCCCGGCGCGCCGTGGAACACGCCGGCGTTCGCGAAGGCGACGTCGACCGGGCCGGCCTCGCGGGCGACCCGCTCGAAGAAGCGTTCGAGGTCGAACTCGTCGCGCACGTCGACGCGGTCGCCCCAGGCGGTGCCGCGCTCGTCGTCCGCGTCGCTCACCGAGCCGGCGTCGGTTTCGCCGTCGCCGTCTTCGGGAGTCTCAGCGTCTCCTCCGGAGTCTCCCTCGCCGTTCAGCGCCGCGACGGTGCGATCGACGGCCGCGCCGTCGCGTCCGGAGACGGCGACGAACGCCCCCTCGTCGACGAACGCCTCGGCGACGGCTCGCCCGATCCCGCTCGTTGCGCCGGTGATCGCGACCGTCAGGTCCATGTGGAAACCGGTACGCGCGTCGGCGACTTAGTGGTATCCACTCGCCGCGAGGAGCGCGGTCGGTCCCGGCGGCGCGACGCGGCACCCTTCCGCCCGGCGCGACGCGGCACCCTTCCGCCCGGCGCGACGCCCCTTCCGCCCGGCCGCGTCCGGCCGGATTTATACCGCCGCCGCTCCTACGATCGAGTATGGACGTGGTCCCGGACATCGACGGCGTCGCCGGCGAGTCCGTCGTCGTGATCGGCGGCGGATTCGGCGGCCTCTCGACGGCCTGTTACCTCGCGGACGCCGGTGCGGACGTCACGCTGCTGGAGAAGAACGAGCAGCTCGGCGGCCGCGCCAGCCGGCTCGAAGTCGACGGCTTCAGCTTCGACATGGGGCCGTCGTGGTACCTGATGCCGGACGTGTTCGAGCGGTTCTTCGGTCACTTCGGCCGCGAGCCGTCGGAGTTCTACGAGCTGGAACGGCTCGACCCGCACTACCGCGTGTTCTGGAAGGACGGCGACAAGGTCGACGTGCTGCCGGACCGCGAGGCGAACAAGGAGATCTTCGAGTCGTACGAGCCGGGCGCGGGCGAGGCGTTCGACGCCTACCTCGAAGAATCCCAGCGCACCTACGAGATCGGGATGGAGCACTTCGTGTACGAGGACCGCCCGCGGCTGCGCGACTACGTGGACAAAGACGTCCTCCGCTACTCGTGGGGGCTCTCCCTGCTCGGGAAGATGCAGGGGCACGTCGAGGACTACTTCGACCACCCGAAGCTCCAGCAGCTGATGCAGTACACGCTCGTGTTCCTCGGCGGCTCGCCGACGAACACGCCGGCGCTGTACAACCTGATGAGCCACGTCGACTACAACATGGGCGTCTACTACCCCGACGGCGGGATCGGCGCCGTCGTCGACGGGGTCGTCGAGCTCGCCGAGGAGCTCGGCGTGGAGTTCGTCACCGACGCCGAAGTGACGGGCATCGAGGGCCGGTACGGCGCCTTCGCGGTCGACACCGAGAACGGCGAGCGCTACCTCGCCGACCGCGTCGTCTCCGACGCCGACTACGCGCACACCGAGCAGGAGCTGCTGCCCGAACACAAGCGGCAGTACACCGAGGAGTACTGGGAGTCGCGGACGTACGCCCCCTCCGCGTTCCTGCTGTACCTCGGCGTCGAGGGCGACGTGCCGAACCTCGAACACCACACGCTCGTCCTCCCGACCGACTGGGACGAGCACTTCGCGCAGATATTCGACGACCCCGAGTGGCCCGACGACCCCGCCTACTACCTCTGCGTCCCCTCCGAGACGGACGACAGCGTGGCGCCGGAGGGGCACAGCAACCTCTTCGCCTTGGTGCCGATCGCGCCCGGCCTCGCTGACACCCCGGAGATCCGCAACCGCTACCGCGACCTCGTGATCGACGACATCGCGGAGAACACCGGTACCGACCTCCGCGGCCGGGTCGTCGTCGAGGAGACGTTCTCGGTGGACGACTTCGCGGACCGGTACAACAGCTACGCGGGCAGCGCGCTGGGGCTGGCGCACACGCTCACCCAGACGTCGCTGCTGCGCCCGCCGCACGTCTCGGACGCGGTCGACGGGCTCTACTTCACGGGGTCGACGACGACGCCCGGCATCGGCGTCCCGATGTGTCTCATCAGCGGGGGGCTGACCGCGGAAGCGATGGCCGACGACGACGACGTGTGATCTCCGCCGTGAGCGACCAGAATCGATCCGCCGAGGACGGCCAGAGCCGATCCGTTGGGGAGGAGCAGCCTCCGTCCGCCGGAAGCGGAAGCGAGGGGCTCCGCTACCTGCTGGTGCTGTCGCGGCCGCGCTTCTGGCTCTACCTCGCCGGGCCCGTCGCGGTCGGCGTCACCTACGGTATCGACGCCGTGAGCGGACTGTTCACCCCGGTTACGGTCGCGCTCGCGGCGTACTTCCTCGTCCCGGCGAACGTGTTCCTCTACGGCGTCAACGACGTGTTCGACGCCGACATCGACGAGCTGAACCCGAAGAAGGAGGGCCGCGAGGCGCGCTGGCGGGGGAGCCGCCTCGTCGTCGCCGCGGTCGTCGCCAGCGGCGCGCTCGGGCTCGCGACGCTCGCGATCACGCCCCGCGTCGCGTGGCCGTACCTGCTCGGCTTCCTCGTCCTCTCGGTCGGGTACAGCGCGCCGCCCGCCCGCTTCAAGACGACGCCGTTCCTCGACTCGCTGTCGAACGGGCTGTACGCGCTGCCCGGCGCGGCGGCGTACGCGACCGTCGCGGGCGCACACCCGCCGCTCGCGGCGCTCGCGGGGGCGTGGCTCTGGACGATGGGGATGCACACGTTCTCGGCGATCCCCGACATCGAACCGGACCGGGCCGCGGGGATCGACACGACCGCGACGCTGCTCGGCGAGGGGCGCACGTACGCGTACTGCTTCGCCGCGTGGACCGCCGCGGCCGCCGGGTTCTGGCTCGTCGACGCCCGACTCGGCGCTCTGCTCGGCGTGTACCCCGTCTTCGTCGCGTGGGTCGCGCGCTCGTCCGTGTCGGTCGACCGCGCCTACTGGTGGTTCCCGGCGCTGAACACCGTCGTCGGCACGCTGCTGTCGATGGGCGGCCTCTGGCGGGTGTACCCGATCTGGGAGGCGCTGCCGTGACCGACGCGGACGGCGGGGGGTCGGCCGAGAGCGCGTCTGCCACGTCAACCGGTTCCGGACTCGACGCGCTCCGCGAGCGCGCGCCGGACACGCGCCGCGAGGCCGAGGCGCTGCTCGACCGAATCGTCCGCGAGAACCGCTTCACCATCGCGGTCGTCTTCCCGCTCGTGGGGGCGATCGCGCTCGTCGGCAGCGCCGAGGGGTGGATCCCCGAGCCGTTCGCGTTCCACCCGTGGTTCGTGCTGTTCGGCGTGGTCGTGATGCGCTCGCCGCTGGTCGTCGGCGTGCTGCCGACGGTCGACCGACGCGCGCTCGGTTGGATCGGCGTGTTGACCGCGTACACGTACCTCATCGAGGGGGTCGGCGTCGCGACCGGGTGGCCGTACGGCGAGTTCGCGTACACGGTCGACCTCGGGCCGATGCTCGGCGGCGTGCCAGTCGCGCTCCCGGTGTTCTTCATCCCCTTGGTGACCAACGCCTACCTGCTGTGCCTGCTCCTGCTCGGCCCGCGCGCCGACAGCGTGTGGGTCCGGCTGGCGACCGTGATCCCGGTCGTCGTCGCGATGGACGTCGTCTTGGACCCCGGCGCAGTCTCGCTCGGCTTCTGGGACTTCGGCGGCGGCGCGTTCTACGACGTCCCGCTCTCGAACTACGCCGGCTGGGTGCTGTCCGCGATCGTCGCGGTCGTCACGCTCGACCGCGCCTTCGCGGCGGCTGGCATCCGCGAGCGCCTCCGGGACTGCGAGTTCATGCTCGACGACATGGTGAGCTTCGTGATCCTCTGGGGCGGAATCAACGTCTGGTTCGGAAATCTCCTGCCCGCGGCGGTCGCGGCCGCGTTCGGCGTCGGCCTCGTCCGCGCCGACCGGTTCGACACGCGGCCGTTCACCGAGTGGCGGCGGTCGTAGCCTCCCGCCCGACTCGGCTGCCCTTATATACCGGTGTCGCGTTTGCTCGATCGTGACTGACGGCGGCAACCGCGGCGGACGGACGAACCGGGAGGAGGGACGACGAAGCGGGGAGAGCGGACCGCGATGAGCGACCTCGCCATCGACTACGGTGACCACGAGCGGGTGCGCGAGGTCGTCGACCGGCTGACCTACTGCGCCGAGGGCGTCAGCGTCTCCTTCGACGGGTGGGAGGAGCCGCACGTGAAGGGACCGGGGCTGTACTTCGCCGTCATCGGCGACAGCGACTACGGCGCGTACGCGGACCGGATGGGCGACAACCGCTGGCCCCGCGACACCGCTCCCTCCGTCTTCGACGGGGACGCCTTCATTGGCGCCGCCGAGACGGTGAGTGTCGAGCAGGACGGCGGGATCGTCGTCGCGGTCGACGGCGAGGTCGAGAGCCAGATGGTCCGGTTCCGCGACCTCGGCACCCGCGACGAGGAGGCCGAGCTCGTGGACGACGTGAGCTACGAGCCGTGGATGGGGTCGCGGCACATGAGCGCGATCGAGACCTCCGTCCGGCCGGAGGTCGTCGCGACGGTGACGCTGAGCGAGGAGACCGGCCGCGTCAGCGTCTTCCGCGACGGCGAGGCGAACAGCATGCGGCGCGAGGAGATCGGCGGCCGCTGGCGCGGCGAGTAGCGCCCCCCGCCTCCGGCGCCGACTCCGCGCGCGGCGGGAAGCGCTCCCGGACGCCGACACCGAGGCCCCACCGTTAAGCCCCGGCCGGGCGAACGTCGAGGCATGTACGACGAGATCCTGGTGCCGACCGACGGGAGCGAGGCCGTCGACCGCGCGCTCGACCACGCGATCCGGCTCGCGACGGACCACGACGCGACGCTCCACGCGCTGTACGTCGTCGACCAGCGGGTGACGACCGCGAACTCCGGCGACCTCCACGAGGAGGTCGTCGAAGACCTCGAATCGCAGGGGGAAAGCGCGGTCGACGCGGTCGCCGACGCGGCGAGCGACGCCGGCCTCGACGTCGAGACCCACATCGCGCACGGGACGCCGGACGCCGAGATCGTCGAGTACGCCGATGAGTTCGGCATCGACGTGATCGTGATGAGCCCGGAGGGGAAGTCGCCGCGCGAGCGGATCCGGTCGCTCGGGAGCGTCTCCGACCGCGTCGCCGACGACGCGTCGGTGCCGGTGTTCCTCATCAAATGACGGCCGTCCGGGACTGAAGCCGCGGGATTCAGGTGGATCCGGACGCGACCCGTCCGCATGGAACTCACCGTGCTCGGGTCCGGTAGCGCGATGCCGGTCCCCGACCGCGCGCAGGCCGGCTACCTCCTCGACGACGGCGACCGCTCGCTGCTCGTCGACTGCGGCAGCGGCGTCCTCCAGCGGCTCGCCGGGACGGACACCGGCTACGAGGGCGTCTCGACGGTCCTGTTGACTCACCACCACCTCGACCACGTCGCGGCGCTGCTCCCGCTCCTGAAGGCGCGCTGGCTCGCCGGCGAGGAACACCTCGAAGTGGTCGGCCCCGCGGGCACGAAGTCGCTCGTCGACGGCCTGCTCGACGTCCACGACTACCTCGACGGGCGGATCGACCTCGCGGTGCGCGAGGTGTCGGCGTCGCGCCCGTTCGCCGCCGGCGGGTTCGACGTGACCGCGCGCGAGACGCGCCACTCGATGGACGGGTTCGCCTACCGCTTCTCGCCGCCGAGTTCGGACGCGGACGCCGCCGCCGGGCCGCTCGCGCTCTCGGGCGACACGGAGGCGTTCGCGGGGATGGCGCGGTTCGCAGACGGCGCCGACTGCCTCGTCCACGACTGCTCGTTCCCGGACGACGTGGACGTGTCGAACCACCCGACGCCGACGAGCCTCGGCGAGTCGCTCGCGGGCGCCGAGATCGGGACGCTCCTCCTGTCGCACCTCTACCCGCACACCGGCGGCCGCGAGCGCGAGATGGAGGAGGCCGTCCGCGAGGCGGGGTTCGACGGCGAGGTGCGCGTCGCGACGGACGGGCTCCGCGTGTCGCTGTGAGGGCGGATATGTAACCGCAATGAAACCCTGCCGCGGCCGCGACGTAACCGCTGAGTGTTACGAACTCACACGAACGACCCGGTTATTTAAGCGCGCGTAGTGGCTTCTCTCCCTCATGGCCGGCCCACTCGCGGACGACTTCGGACGGGAGGTGACGGGCGTGCGGATCTCGCTCACCGACCGGTGTAACTTCGACTGCGTCTACTGTCACAACGAGGGGTTAGGCGACACGCGCGGGCCGATGGAGCCGAGCGACGAGGAGATGACCGCCGACGACGTGGTCCGCTTCCTGGAGGTCGTCGAGGGGTACGGCGTCGACGCCGTGAAGTTCACGGGCGGCGAGCCGATGCTCCGGCAGGACCTCGAAGAGATCATCGAGCGCACGCCGGACTCGATGGAGGTGTCGATGACGACGAACGGCACGTTCCTCCCCGGGCGCGCCGAGGACCTGAAGGCCGCCGGGCTCGACCGCGTCAACGTCTCGCAGGACGCGCTCGACCCGGACGACTTCGCGGAGGTGACCAAGTCGGGCGCCTACGAGAAGGTCTTGGAGGGGGTCAAAGCCGCGGTCGACGCCGGGCTCGACCCCGTGAAGCTCAACATGGTCGTGTTCACGCACACCGCGGGCTACGTCGAGGAGATGGTCGAGCACGTCGCGGACAACGAGGGGCTCCAGCTCCAGCTCATCCAGTACATGCCGGAGCTGACCGGCAAGCCCGAGTGGAACGTCGACATCGGGCGCGTCCACGACTGGCTCGCGGAGAAGGCGGACCGCGTCGAGCACCGCGAGATGCACGACCGGAAGCGGTACTTCGTCGGCGAGGACAGCGACGACGAGACGGGCGGCATGGTCGAGATCGTCGACCCCGTCGAGAACGAGGAGTTCTGCGCCAACTGCGGCCGCGTCCGCGTCACCCACGAGGGGTACCTGAAGGGGTGTCTCAACCGCAACGACGACCTCCGCTCGATGGGCGAGATGACCCGCGAGGAGATCGCGGAGACCTTCGAGGAAGTGGTGGCGAACCGCGTGCCCTACTACGGCGAGTACCTCGTCGAGGGCGAGGACGGGGAGTACGAACTGAACGAGAAGTACCTGGGGACGCCGAGCGCGGCGGACTGAGAAATCCAATCAAACCAATTCGCATCCCTCCTCCCAGAGCCTCTTAATAAGATCTTAGTTGTCGACTCCCCAGAAATTGATTATATCTGATGCCAATTTCTCTGTTCGATCTTCGATTTCCTCGAAACCCCAATCATCGTAGTCTTTCGGAATTCTATTTGTCATGGAGATCTCAGAATCTTCATAAAGATTACATTTCTCGTCAAATGAGTTATTGCTAGCACGAGCATTCTGCTCATCTGCTAATAGCGTGAGATTCCCTAATCTGGATTTATACAAGTCAAACCTCTCTCTATTATTATTGAACACAGCCTTCCAGGCACTATAACTCTGAGAGGTCATAGATCTCAATGGAGCAATATGCTCTAATTGTATCCGTTCCGGATCTAGCTGAGTTTCCGGTGTGTTTGCCTGATAGTAATCTTCCTCAAGCGCTAATAGTAGATTGCGAGTGAATTTACTGTTAGGTAACTCTCTAGCCTTCAGGACCTCAAACAATTGATCGTCACCAATTGTTCGTTCTCCGATGAGATTTTCTATCTCAGACTCCCAATCACTTTCACTAGAGTTTGTCAGTCGATCCACTAACTGATACATACTATCCCGATGATGGGCAGGATTTGCGTCCTCCAGATTGAGCCTCACATTAAGTTTGTTTACCAACCGGAGTAGTTTCTCCATTCGATCTGAACCATCTACGTTTTCAACGAGATAGAGTAGAACTACGGGAGCATGCGCGTTCTTCGTCTGGAAGAATCTCATTTGCTTATTTAAAAGTGCTCGTCTATTTCGACGATATTTTCGAACAGTTCCTTCATGAATATCGATATATCGATCGGTATAGTCTTCCAATTTTGTTATAAATTCTCTGATCTCGGTTGGCCCCTCATGATTTTCAAGCGCAGCTGTAAATGCGCCATAGAAATCTTTAGTTGTTATTCGGCCGCTAGCCTGATACTGGTCATCCACTACAAGGTAGTGAGTAATTGCCCGTCTCGGTGCGGCACTACTGACTAGATCATTCTCTTCCAGCCTGCTTGAGATATTTTCCCATCGATCTCGGATGTTTCGTTCATCAAGCCCAGCCTTAGCAGATTCTTCCAAAAGTTTCGTTTTAGCAAGGTTAATCGGTGATAGGGATAGGCCCCTTTCATTCTGGGTCTGAAACACTTGGTATGCTGTAGTCATACTTCCACAAGTAGTTCGCACCAGGTTGATACTATGAACTGTATCTGCGAGTAGATTTGTTCTTTGATCTTGGTTTAAATTCGAGACTTTCTCTGAAAAGTAGTCATAACATTCGCGTAACGGATGATCTTCCTCAACTTTTTCTGGATTTCCTTCATAGATATGCTCATACGCGGTATCATCAAAATCAAGAAGATGTAGAGTTCTGATCGGGTCTCCGGTTCGGTCATATGTCGTTAAAATACTCTCAACATTTTTTTGATCATGAGATAGTCCCGCAACATCGCGAATTGCGCAAACTAGAATAGACAGTGTAGTTAAGCGCTGTTGACCGTCAACAATCTTGTATGTATTAACCTCATCATTTCCTTCTGTTTTAACTAAAATGACTTGTCCGATAAAGTGAGAGGACTTGTGTTCACTACCGATTGATGTAATATCGTTCCAAAGAGCAGCGCGTTGTTCTCTTTCCCACTTATATTCTCTCTGGAATATTGGGATTTCAAATATCCATGTATTCTCACCAAGAAGATCTATAAGCCTCAGTTCCTTGGCCTGTAATTCCATTTCGTTGGTAGGCATGATATGGTATAAAAACCATTAATAAATAAGCATTAGGCATGTGTAATTACTACAATGTATATCAATTTTAGGTCCAAAACCTAATCTTTCTGTATATTCAAGATCTTTCTAAAATTAAACTTGGTAAAAATAAGGCATTAGTTTTCAAATCGTCTACCTACTCTGATTATAATCCAGATATTGTCGATCTTTGTTCAAAAAGGATTTATACTCATTGAACGGGCACGGTGGGATTCGAACCAAAATCAGACGTGCTCGCTCACTACGTTCGCTGCGCGCGACTGATAGGGTTCGAATCCCCTGCGTGCCGGTTCGCTCGTCGCTTCGCTCCTCGCTGTACGGGCACGGTGGGATTCGAACCCACGACCATCGGATTAGAAGTCCGACGCTCTATCCGGGCTGAGCTACGTGCCCTCATCAACTCCTGATCCCCCGCGTCTAAAAAACGCCCGCGGTTCGCGCCGCCCGCGGGCCAACAGCAGACCTAAGTCCGCGAGCGGAGTATCCGCCGGTAATGAACGTTATCGGAACCGTCGGCCTCCCCGGCAGCGGGAAGGGGGAGGCGGCGAACGTGGCCGAGGCCGCCGGCATCCCCGTCGTCGTCATGGGCGACGTGATCCGCGCCGAGTGCCGCCGCCGCGGCCTCGATCCGGCGCAACACCACGGGCGGATGGCCGGCACGCTCCGCGAGGAGGAGGGCGACGACGCCATCGCCGCGCGGACGCTCCCGCGGATTCGGGAGGCCGCGGCCGAGAGCGACCGCGACGAGACCGTCCTCGTGGACGGCCTCCGCTCGACCGTCGAACTGGAGCGCTTCCGCGACGCCTTCGGCGACGACTTCACCCTCGTCGCGATCCGCGCCCCCTTCGAGCTTCGCGCCGAGCGACTGGGCGAGCGCGGCCGCGACGACTCCGACTCCGACCTGTCGGCGCTCCGCGAGCGCGACGAACGCGAGATCGACCTCGGCCTCGGCGAGACCCTCGAACGGGCCGACGTCGAGATCGACAACACCGACAGCCTCGCCGCGTTCCGCGAGCGCGTCCGCGAGGTGCTGGGCGTCGACGACGAGGGGGCGGAGCCGGACCGCTCCGACGACGAGGCCGCCGAGACGTCTGCCGCCGACGCCGAGGCGCCCGAGGCCGGAGGTGACGGCGCGTGATCTACAGCGTCGACGTCCGGATCGAGACCCCGGTCAACGACACGGAGGTGACCGACCGGGTCGCGGACGCGGTCGAGAACGTCTTCCCCGACGCGGAGCCGGTCCACGAGGACGGGCGGCTCGTCTCCGAGACGCACAGCCTCGACGCCTTCTCCGACGTGCTCCACGAACAGGAGATCCTCGACACCGCGCGGCGCGTCTTCCGGCAGAACCGCACGGACGAGGGGTTCACGTTCTCGTTAAAAAAGCAGGCGGCGTTCGAGGGCGTCGTCAACTTCGCGGTCGGCGAGTCGGACGAGCTCGGCGAGATCGACGTCGAGGTGCGCGTCCGCGAGCCGGACGTCGAGTCGTTCATCGACTACGTCGCGCCCGAGACCGACGAGGGCCAGCCGGTCGACCCCGTCCGCGAGTACGGCGACCGGTTCGACCCCGAGGACGAGGCGTACTGAGAGCGGGAGACGACCGGCGCGAGAAGGTTCTCCGATTCAGCTACTCAGCAGCGACGAGCCCGCGCCGCCGATCGCGCCGAAGACGGCGGGGTAGACGGCGCCGGCGAGGAGGACGGCGGTGACGACGTCGGGGGCCACGCTCCCGTCGCCGACCGCGTACCGGAACAGGAACGCGCCGACGACCGCGAGCGGGAGGTAGCCGGCCGCGACGAGCGCTCCCGAGCGGGCGCCGTCGAGCGGGGAGTCCGCGCCGGCGACCCGACCGGCGACGAGGCCCGAAACGAGCAGCAGGACCGGCGGGACTAAGAGTAGGAACCCTGTGCCCTCGGCATCCATGAGGAGGTTCCGCGACTGCGTGCCCCCGAACAGCGCGGGGAACACGGTCTCGACGAAGTGGGCGTTGTAGAACATCCAGCCCGACACCTGCCACGCCGAGATGGGGTCGCCCCCGAACAGCTCGGCGAGGAAGTTCAGGCCCGACAGCCCCTCCTCGATCCGGCCGCTCTGCGTGACGTAGACGGACAGGTAGCCGAGGAGGTACGCGGCGGCGCCGGCGACCGCGCCGCCGACCGCCTCTCGGGCGATGCTCGGATCCGAACCGGTCGTCGCAGTCGTTCCGCCGGGTGGTGACGAGGACATGCGCTCTGTGTCGTTTCGGACGCCGTAAGTGTTTGTTGGGTCGAGATCCCTACCGTAATTCAACCGAAATGGGCTCTGAAACCACCGTTCGCGTCAGGTTCGGTCGCTCGGACCGAGCCGCCGCCTCTCGGCGCTCCGACTACGAGGTCGTGTACCAGACCCCGTCGTGGACGCTCCCGTCGGCGAACGGCCCGCGGCTACGCGTCGAGCGCGTCGGCGAGGTCGGCGCCGACGCTCGCGATCGCGTCGCGGGCCCGGTCGACATCCTGCATCGTCATGAATCCGTGAACCATCGACGGGTAGTTCTCGTAGCGGGTCGCGACGCCGTCCGCGACGAGCTTCTCCGCGTACGCCTTCCCGCCGTCGCGTAGCGGGTCGAAGCCGGCGGTGACGACCGTTGCGGCCGCGACGCCGGAAAGGTCGCCGGCGTTGATCGGGTCGGCGTACGGGTTCCGGCGGTGGATCTCGTTCCGGTAGTAGGCCTCCGAGAACCACTCGATGTCCTCGCGCGAGAGGACGACCCCGGCGTGTTCGCGGACGGACTCCTGTTCGGTGTCGACGCCGATCCCGGGATACAGCAGCGCCTGACGTGCGATCTCGGGCCCGTCCCGCTCGGCGGCCATGAGGGCGGTGACGGCCGCGAGGTTGCCGCCCGCCGAGTCGCCCGCGACCGCGACGTCGCCGGTACCGCGGAGCCGCTCCGTCGAGTCCGCGGCCCACTCGACGGCGGCGTACGCGTCCTCGACGGCGGCCGGAAACGGGTGTTCGGGAGCGAGGCGGTACTCGACGGAGAGCACCGCACAGCCGCTCTCCCGCGTCAGGTGGCGACAGAGCCGGTCGTGGGTCTCGATACTCCCGAGGACGAACCCGCCGCCGTGGAAGAAGACGACCGTCGGATGGGGCGGGTCGCCCGCGGGCCGGTAGAGGCGCGCGTCGAGATCGCCTGCGGGCCGCGGGACCGTCACCGACTCGGTCCCGCCGACGCTCGGCGGATTCCGGTTCTGAAGCCGCGTCAGGGGGCGAGTCAGGAGCCGGAGCAGTTTCAGCTTGTAGCGTCCGTGCGGGAGGGGGATCCGAGACTGGCGGGCGGCGGCGCGCTTCGCCTGGGGGTCGATCTGGTCGGCGCTCACGCCGCGGGAGTCGTCGGGCCGTCGACAAGACGGTTGCGGCGGGGTCGCCGGAGGTCGTCGACCTCGCCGAGCGCGGCCGGACGGATCACCGCACCAGCCCGGCCGCCCGCAGCTCCTCGCGGATCGCGTCGCGTTTCACTATGGCGAAGCCGACGCAGATGATCAGGAAGCCGGCGACGGTCGTGGCGGTGATCCCCTCGTCGAGGACGAGCCACCCGACGACGGCGGCGAACACCGGCGCGACGTAGGAGACGAGGTTGATCTCGATCGGCCCGAGCCGGTCGAGTAAGTCGAAGTAGACCAGGAAGCCGAGCCCGCTGGCGACCACCGAGAGGTAGCCGAGGGCGAGCAGCGACTCCCTCGTCCAGACCGCGTCGGCGACCGACTCGCCGAGCGCGAGCGAGACCAAGTGGGTGAGTCCGGCGCCGAGCAGCATCGCCCACGCCTCCATCGTCTCGATCTCGATGTCGGCCTCGGAGGCGCGGGAGAGGACGGAGCCGAGCGCGAACGACGCCGCCGCCAGCAGCACGAGCAGCTTCGCCCCCGTACCGCCGCCGGTCAGGTTCGCGGGGTCGGGGTTCGCGAGGACGACCGCGCCGACGAGCCCGATCGCCAGCCCGAGCGCGCCGACGGCGGTCAGCCGCTCCGCGGGCAGGACGGCGCGCGCGAACACCGTGGTCAACAGCGGCGAGAGGCTGACGATGACCGCCGCGACGGCGCTGGTCACCGCCGGGTCGGTCTCGCCGACGAACAGGAAGGAGTGGTAGGCGGCGATGATGAACACGGCGCCGGAGAGGACCTCCAGCCACGCGTCGCGGCCGCGGGGGATCGGGTCGTCGACCGCGTACGCGGCGTACGCCAGCATGACGACCCCCGCCACGTCGTACCGGAGCGCCGCGAACAGCACCGGCGGGAAGTACGCCAGCCCAGCCTTGATGGCGACGAACGCGGACCCCCAGACAGCGGCGAGGAGCAGGAACAGCGAGAGGTTTCTGAGACGGCTCACGTCCGCCCTCTCCCCGCGGCGCGCCAAAAGGTTCCGGAAACGGTCGCGTTCGCTGGATTCGGTCGGGAAGGACCCCCGCTACCGGACCCGGTACCCGTCGGCGTCGCGGGCGACGACGCCGACGTCGGAGAGCCGACGGAGCGCGCCCTCGACCGTCGACTCCCGCGCGCCGACCTCGTCGGCGACCGCCGCGGGCGTGCCGTCGGTCTCGACCACCGCGGCGATGACAGACGCGAAGAAGCGGCTGTCGGCCTGCCCGCCGAGCCGCTCGTCGATCTCGGCGAGGGCGTCCTCGACGCGGCCCTGGACCCACCGCTGGGCGAGCGAGAGCTCCCGGTCGAGGTCCTGGAGGCGCACGAACTCCTCGGCGAGCTCCGCGAGGTCGCCGGTCGAGCTCGACCCGTCGGGCGCCTCGATGGAGAGGTGGGGACAGCGCCCCGACATGTCGAGGCTGTTCTTCGCCGGGTACGCGCTCTTCGCGCCGAAGCCGTACGGCGAGACGCTCACCTCCAGCCGGAGGCTGCGCGCGATCCGGAAGTACTTCCGCCGCTGGTCGTCCGTCGTCGACTCGACGAGACCGGCCTCCTCCAGCTTCCGCAGGTGGTCGATCACCGCCTTCGGGCTCACGTCCAGGTACTCCGAGATCTCCGTGACGTAGCAGGGCTTGGTGGCGAGAAGCCGGAGGATGCGCCGCCGGTTCTCGTTGCCGAGGAGATCGAGCAGTACCGCGGAGTCCATTAACGTGTGGTTAGCGTTCAGCGGATAAAAGGTTGGCTTCCGGCGACGGCGTAGTGTTCAGATAAGCTGGTTCCATGCGAAAGCGAACGATCTGAGCCACTCGTCAGCAGTTTCTGCTTTGGCGT